>JABJKL010000196.1 GCA_018660405.1 Pseudomonadota bacterium
GGGCCGATGATTCTCGGTCATGCCCACCCCGAGGTTATACAGTCAGTTATCGAAGTTGCTAAAGACGGCTTGAGTTTTGGTGCCCCGACCGAGATTGAGACGGAGCTCGCACAGAAAATCTGTGAGCTAATTCCGTCAATCGATCGAATTCGAATGGTTAGCTCGGGTACCGAAGCGACAATGAGCGCTATTAGGCTCGCTCGCGGGTTCACCAAAAGAGACAAAATCATCAAGTTTGAAGGTTGCTACCATGGCCACGCTGATAGCTTGTTGGTAAAAGCGGGCTCGGGAGCGTTGACTATGGGAGTGCCGACTTCGCCCGGTGTGCCCGCCGCGCTCGCCGAACATACGATTACCCTGAACTACAACGATATTGAGCAAGTTCGAGACGTGTTCGACGAGATGGGGGAGCAAATCGCCGCGATTATCGTTGAGCCGGTGGCGGGCAATATGAATCTGGTACCCCCGATGGCGGGTTTTCTTGAGGGCCTGCGTGAAGTTTGTACTAATTATGGTAGCGTGCTCATTTTTGATGAGGTGATGACAGGCTTTCGAGTTGCCTTGGGCGGAGCTCAAGACTATTACGGCGTGCGCCCGGATTTAACCACTTTTGGAAAAGTGATTGGTGGTGGCATGCCGGTCGGCGCTTTTGGTGGCCGTGTCGAAATTATGTCGTGCATCGCGCCCGAGGGACCGGTTTATCAGGCCGGCACGCTATCTGGCAATCCTGTGGCCATGGCCGCAGGGCTGAAAACTCTGGAGCTTATTTCGCGCGAAAAGTTTTACCAGGAGCTGGAAGAAAAAGTGAAAGCCTTGACTGAAGGTGTTGTAGCTGCTGCTAACGCTGCGAAAATCCCCCTGTTGGCACAGAGTGTTGGGGGCATGTTTGGCGTGTTTTTTACCGACAAACCGCTAATACAGACTTTTTCTGACGTGATGGCTTGCGATGCTAAACGCTTCAAAAAGTTTTTTCATGCCATGTTGGATGGCGGAGTGTATTTGGCTCCATCGGCCTTTGAGGTGGGATTTGTTTCTGATGCGCATACTGATGAATTGATACAAGGCACTATCGAGGTAGCCGCGCAAAGCTTTAATGCCCTTTAATCTGGTTTAGTGTCATAAGCTAGAAACCGCGATAGACTGCCTTAGAAAGCGGTTAAGTGATTTTATACGGTCTCAGAGTCTGTTCTGTTACGGTTTTCAGTTTTAATAACGTCGATAGTCAGTGGGTAACGATAGGGTTCGCCATGCGCCGCACGAACGGCTGCGTAGACTGCACAGCTTACGTGTAGAACAAATAGCCCGATTAACATTATAAATCCGATCAGCACGTAGAACATGAGCGCCGATAGCAAAAGATAGAGTGTCAGGCTGAGTTGAAAGTTCAGGCAATCTATACCGCGTTGATTTAACTCGGGAGAATTTTCGCGCCCACTGTGCCAAATAAGGTAAGGAAAAATCAAGTTGCCGAGCGGCAACCCTAACCAGACCGTCAGCGCAGATAAATGACAACAGACGAGCTTGAAACGCGCGCTTTTCGAGTATTCCGAGGTGGTTTCGCTATCTGGAACAAATGACCGAAGGTCGGATCGTAGCAGCAGAATCATGCCACCGAGCGCTAGCATTAAGCCAGCGCATAATAGAGTCAGCGAGCTTAGCGACGATGTGTTTTGACCACGTAAAAAGAACTGGAGAATCCTCAACATCGCGGCGCTCACGAGTACTAGTCCCGCGCCCAGACTTCCGAAGGCCCAACTTCTATGGTAGAGATTCAAATTTTTGTTTCCGTTCGTGTGGAGATCTCTTCGAGAGTTATCCAGCGCAAATTTCCCCGGAGTATGACCAATTGAAGATCAGAAAGAAAATCTTCATGATTTGAGCCGTGCTTTGCCTACTGGCAAGGGCTTACCTTCATCGGTTTAATCCTCGCACTAGTTTCCAGAGGTGTTGCGAAAGTTTCTTTCATGAATAGGTCATAGATAATTTTGATCTGTGAGCTAAAGCGAATATTCAAATGCTCGATCTGTCACGACCGATTGATCGGAAAAGCGCTGCATACGTTCATTTTGGTCACACCGAATCGGAAATTACATGGGAACGTAGTGATAAAGCTGACAATTTGCGAGATACTGCGGTTATCTGGTTAGGACACTACGCAAGTACAAAACCTGGGTCACTAAAATGCATAACAAACTAATAGGTTCTATGAGTATCCTTTTGCTCTGTTTAACCGCTTGTGGCGGGGGTGGAAGCAGCTCCTCTGGAGCGAGCAATGAGTCGACGTCGAATCCATTGTCGGGAACCTTTTTGGGCAGCCAGACGCTTACTATTACCAGTACCGGTTCAGGAATTCCCGTAACTGACACCTCCACTACAACATTTCGTTTGGATGTTAATTCTGTTGGTAATACCGCAACAGTGGTTGATCAAAACTTTCAGGCCGCAGGCCCAATAACAAACGGCCAATTTACGGTTTCCGCGAATACCAGTTTTGTTAATGGAACGCTGAGTTGCAGCGGCGTTATTTCTTACACAGGCAGCGTTGCCCCTGGGGACACAAACGGCGATGTTAATGAGACGACTACTTGCGTAGACACGACTTTACCGGGTATTGGAATAGCCCGCATTATCACTGGCACGTTTACTGGCAGCAAGTAAAACCAGCGCAAGTACTGGCAATGCCGGGCACCAATCCGTATAATCGCGCCCGACAACGTACTTGAGGAGCGCTGCAAGGTTCAACTCACTTTTGTAAAGGTGAAGCTTCAGGCTCAAGTAACGTAACAACGCCCGCTTGGCTAGATATAATAATGTAGTCATAGCGGAATCGAACGGCGCTCGTTTTTCACATAGGAGTTGAAAAATGAGCGTAAATGTAGCGCCTTCTTCTGATTTTACTGATTACCACGTAGCTGATATTGAGCTTGCGGACTTTGGCCGCAAGGAAATCGCTATTGCCGAAACTGAAATGCCGGGCCTGATGGCGACGCGAGAGGAATTTCGCGACGAACAGCCGCTCAAAGGCGCAAAGATTACCGGCTCTTTGCACATGACCATCCAAACCGCCGTATTAATTGAAACACTGGTCGCGTTAGGTGCTGAAATTCGCTGGGCATCCTGCAATATATTCTCTACCCAGGACCACGCAGCAGCAGCGATAGCCGCACAAGGTATTCCTGTGTTTGCGTATAAGGGCGAATCGCTCGAAGAATACTGGCAGTATTCGCACGCCATTTTCGATTGGGAAGGTGATACCGGCCCGAATATGATTCTCGATGATGGTGGTGACGCAACCATGTTGATGATTCTGGGCAGCAAGGCAGAAAAGGACCTTAGCGTTCTGGATAACCCGGAGAGCGAAGAAGAAACTTATCTGTATGCGGCGATTAAAGCCCAACTGAAAAAAGACGGCAGTTGGTATTCAAAACGCTTAGCGGGCATTAAGGGCGTTACTGAAGAAACCACAACCGGTGTGGCTCGTTTGTACCAAATGCGTGATCGTGGTGAACTACCGTTTCCTGCTATTAACGTGAACGATTCAGTGACCAAGTCCAAGTTCGACAATCTGTACGGATGCCGGGAGTCATTGGTTGATGGAATCAAGCGTGCTACGGATGTAATGATCGCTGGTAAGGTGGCAGTTGTTGCCGGTTATGGCGACGTAGGTAAAGGTTCGGCCCAGTCATTGGCGGCTTTAGGTGCCATTGTGTTGGTTACAGAAATCGATCCAATCTGTGCACTGCAGGCGGCGATGGCGGGTTTTCGGGTAGTGACTATGGAAGAGGCCGTTGGTCAGGCCGACATCTTTGTTACCACCACCGGTAACTACAACATCATTACGCATGACCATATGGCTGCGATGAAGGACCAGGCGATTGTTTGCAACATTGGTCATTTTGACAATGAGATTGAAGTTGCCAGCCTGGAACAATATGAATGGGAGAATATTAAGGATCAAGTTGATCAAATAATTTTCCCCGATGGTAAGCGGATTACTCTGCTTGCGCAGGGGCGTTTGGTGAACCTTGGTTGTGGTACTGGACACCCCAGTTTTGTTATGTCCAATTCGTTCACCAACCAAACTTTGGCGCAGATGGAGATTTTTAATAATCCTGATAAATACAAGAACGATGTTTATGTGTTACCAAAACATCTGGACGAAAAGGTAGCAAGACTTCATCTAGAGAAGATAGGCGTGAAATTGACCACGCTTACGCAGAAGCAGGCGGACTACATTAACGTTAAAGTCGAAGGCCCTTATAAGCCTGAGCATTATCGCTATTAACTGACCGCTGCGGACAACAGCGAGCCGATAGAGGGCTCGCTGTTGTCACTGCACTTTCGTTAATGTGAAGGAGTACTGGAAGGGGTACACGTTATGACAGAGAAGCCAGAGATTAGCTTTGAGTTTTTTCCACCTAAAACGGCTCAAGGCGTAACGAATTTGAATCAGGTTCTTGGCGAGCTTGATGTCGTGTCACCATCTTTTTATTCGGTGACTTTTGGGGCCGGTGGAAGCACTCGCGAAGGTACGCTTGGTGCGGTGATAAGCATAATTGATGCCGGTGGTAATGCGGCTCCACATATATCGTGTGTCGGGGCGTCAAAAAAGAATGTCCTTGAAATGCTTGGCGAATATGAGGCGATGGGGGTAAAGCGGTTAGTTGCGTTACGCGGTGATCGACCGTCCGGAATGGTTGAGTTGGGTGATTTTGCACACGCCAATGAGTTAGTGGAATTCATTCGTGCTGAGACAGGCGAACAATTTTTGATTGCGGTCGCAGCCTATCCTGAATATCACCCGGAGTCGGCAAATCCCCAAGCGGATCTTATGAACTTTAAACGTAAGGTGGATGCTGGTGCTGATATGGCTCTGACCCAGTATTTTTTTAATGCCGATGCCTATTTTGCGTTGCTTGATAGCGCACAGCGCATTGGTGTAGAGGTGCCAATAATGCCTGGCATTATGCCGATTACAAATTTTGTTCAATTAGCTCGTTTTTCGGATATTTGTGGTGCCGAAATCCCACGCTGGTTACGCGGTCGGCTTGAGCAGTATCAGGACGATATCGATTCACTATTGTCTTTTGGCGCGGATGTGATCACCACATTGTGTGATTGTTTGCTGGAAGGCGGTGCGCCGGGAATTCATTTTTATACCTTGAACAAGTCTAAACCGACACTGGATATCTGCCAGCGCCTAGAGCTCGCATAATCGTGCCTCGTCCTGACGTGGCTGGGCCAGGAAAATGGTCAACAAGGTAAATCGTTCAGAGCTATTGCACGCTGCTTTAGCCAATCGCATTCTCGTTCTTTGCGGTGCTATGGGCACCATGATTCAATCAAAAAAACTTGAAGAAGCGGATTATCGCGGCGAGCGGTTCAAAGATTGGCACATTCCGTTGCGAGGCATGAATGACCTGATAGTGCTTACCCAGCCCAAGGTTGTATTTGGCATTCATGAGGCTTATCTTGAAGCGGGCGCAGATATCATTGAAACCAACAGTTTTAATGCAACACCCAGTGATCTTGACCGATACGGCCTGGCCGAGTTTGCGTATGAGATAAATTGTGAGGCGGCTAAACTTGCAAAAGCAGCGGCTGATGAGTTCGGTACCGATAAAAAGCCACGGTTTGTGGCCGGTATACTCGGACCAAATCAGAAAACCTCTTCGGTGTCGGTGGATGTGAACGACCCTGGGGCACGCGCAATCACCTTTGACCAACTGGTGGCGGATTATGCGGTTGCGATCAAAGGTTTGGTGGATGGCGGCGTCGATATCATTTTAGTAGAAACGATCTTCGACACACTCAATGCCAAGGCTGCAGTATTCGCTATCAAGCAGTATATTGATGAGCATGATGTCGAATTACCCATCATGATATCTGGCACGATTACCGACCAGAGTGGCCGGACGCTCAGTGGGCAAGTGACGGAAGCGTTCTACAATAGCCTGCGGCATGCGAAACCATTGAGTATGGGATTGAATTGTGCGCTGGGTCCTGACGATTTGCGTCAACATTTGCAAGAACTATCCCGAGTATCTGAATTTCGAGTATCGGGTCATCCCAATGCGGGTTTGCCGAATGAGATTGGCGAATACGATATGACGCCCGATGAGATGGCCGAGCATATCGAGGAATGGGCCGACAGTGGTTTTCTGAATATTGTGGGCGGTTGTTGTGGTTCCACGCCGGAGCATATAGAGGCGATCGCTAAAGTTGTTGCCAATATTGCGCCGCGTGAAGTTCCGCAGACCAAGGCGGTTGCGTGAGTAAAACTCTGGTGTGCGAGATGCGTCTTGCCGGGCTTGAAGCGTTTGGTGTTGGCGAGCAAAGCCTGTTCGTTAATGTTGGTGAGCGTACCAATGTGACCGGGTCAGCCAGATTCAGGCGTTTGATCAAGGAAGAAGATTACGAGACAGCGCTTGAAGTAGCGCGTGAACAGGTAGAAAACGGTGCGCAAATCATTGACGTCAATATGGACGAAGGTCTGATTGATTCTGAAGCCGCGATGGTGACTTTTTTAAATCTGATGGCCGCCGAACCCGATATTGCGCGCGTGCCGGTGATGATTGATTCTTCCAAATGGACCGTGATCGAGGCAGGCCTGAAGTGCTTGCAAGGTAAAGGTATCGTTAACTCAATTTCCCTCAAGGAGGGGGAAGAAGAGTTCAAAAGGCAAGCCAGGCTGGTTAAACGCTACGGTGCGGCGGTGATTGTGATGGCTTTCGATGAAACCGGGCAGGCCGATAGCCGGGCTCGCAAAGTAGAAATCTGCACACGAGCCTATGAAGTTCTGGTACGGCAGATCGGGTTCCCACCAGAAGATATTATTTTCGACCCGAATATTTTTGCGGTCGCCACCGGCATTGATGAACACAATAATTATGCCGTTGACTTTATTGAAGCAACGCGTGAGATAAAGAAAAAGCTTCCATACGTCAAAGTCTCCGGGGGCGTGTCGAACGTCAGTTTTTCATTTCGCGGTAACGACGCCCTGCGCGAAGCAATTCACTCGGTATTTCTTTATCACGCCATTGCGGCCGGCATGGATATGGGAATTGTGAATGCTGGCCAATTAGCCGTTTATGATGATTTGCCTGACGAGCTTCGTGAGAAGGTCGAGGCAGTTATTCTGAACACCCATCCGAATGCTACTGAAAATCTGCTATCGATAGCGGACAAGTATCGAACGGATGGCATTGAGCTTGATGAAAACGAGGACGAGGAATGGCGCAGTTGGCCGGTCGAAGAGCGACTTTCGCACGCATTGGTTAAGGGCATTGCCGACTTTGTTGAAGAGGACACTGAACAGGCTCGTCAGAAGGTTGAACGTCCGATTCAGGTTATCGAAGGACCCTTGATGGATGGCATGAACGTGGTCGGTGATTTGTTCAGCGCTGGCAAAATGTTTCTGCCGCAAGTGGTTAAATCCGCCAGGGTAATGAAAAAGGCAGTTGCCTGGCTGCTGCCTTATATTGAGGCAGAGAAAGACGGGGGTGCGCGAACGTCCAACGGCAAAATCCTGATGGCGACGGTTAAGGGCGATGTGCACGACATCGGCAAAAACATCGTGGGCGTAGTTTTGCAGTGCAATAATTTTGAGATTATCGATCTTGGTGTGATGGTCCCGGCAGAGCAAATTCTTAAAACGGCCAAGCAGCAGGACTGCGATATTATCGGTCTCTCAGGGCTAATCACGCCGTCGCTTGACGAAATGGTGCATGTGGCCAAGGAAATGCAGCGGCAAGATTATTTTTTACCACTGATGATCGGTGGCGCGACGACTTCTCGCGCGCACACCGCACTGAAAATCGAACCGAACTATCAAAATGATCAGGTTATTCACGTGACCGATGCGTCCCGCGCAGTAGGGGTTGCGCAGCAGTTACTAACCCCGGATACCAAGGCGGCTTATATCGCTGCAATTCGAGAAGATTATGAGCAGGTTCGCCAACGCCGAAGTAAATCGGCAAACGTACGGAAGTCCGTTTCGTTGGCCGCCGCGCGTGAGAACCGACTCACAATTGATTGGACCAACTATCAACCGCCACAGCCCAAGACAATGGGTGTTCAGGTGTTTAAAGACTATTCGTTGGAGGAGCTTCGAGCCCGGATCGATTGGACCCCCTTTTTTATTGCCTGGGAATTGGCTGGAAAATATCCCCGTATTCTCAATGACGGGATCGTTGGCGAGCAAGCACGACAATTGCACGCGGATGCGGAGCAGATGTTGGATAAAATTATTGATGAAAAATGGCTAACGGCAAACGCTGTTATCGGATTTTACCCCGCCAATAGTGATGGTGATGATATTCAGCTCTATACGAACGATAGTCGTAGTAAGGTTCTCACGACGCTGCATCATTTGCGTCAGCAAGATCAGAAAAAAGGTAATCAACCCAATTACTGCTTATCAGACTACGTTGCGCCAGTGGGTTTAGATATACCCGATTTTATCGGTGCGTTTGCATGCACCGCGGGCGGGGATATTGAGCGTAAACTTGCCGAGTTTGAAGCTGACCATGATGATTATCAATCGATCATGCTAAAGGTTTTGGCAGACCGATTGGCCGAGGCATTTGCCGAGCAACTGCACGAACGTGTGCGAACGGAGTTTTGGGCCTATGCGGCGGATGAGTCGCTGGACAATGAGGACCTTATCAAGGAGCGTTATGCAGGAATACGGCCTGCTCCAGGCTATCCTGCTTGCCCGGACCATACCGAGAAAGCGACCCTGTGGGAGTTGTTGGAACCCAATCAAAACGCAGGCATCAGCATAACGGAAAGCTTTGCCATGTTACCAACGGCCGCTGTGAGTGGTTGGTATTTTTCACACCCCAACAGTCGATATTTTGCCGTGGCAAGATTGCAGAATGACCAGGTGGCAGATTATGCCAAGCGTAAAGATTTACCAAAGGACGCAGTTGAACGTTGGTTGGGAAGTGTTATTGAAAGCTAGTGCGCCTTCAATATTATGTTGAAGGAACACCGGAAGTGGATAAAAAAAGCGGTGCCATCAGGGCACCGCTTTTTTAGTCTTTATTTCTGTTTGGATTTTATAGGCGGCGCGATTACTTGAATTGGTAACGAAGTCCAGCGGAAAACATCTTATTATCCTCCAGCTCATTGACACCGCCACTGTCAAAAAATGCGCGCCCTTCGATAAACCAATCCAGTGGAGTATTTCCAATACTTGATCCGCCATGAATGAAGAATGATCCATCATCGAATGTTCTGTCATCGATATTCCATACGCCCACACCGGCACCAACAAAGCCGCTGGTGCCAAGTTTTTGTTCCACACCAATGTCGGCGAAGTAATTATCGCTTGGATAAACATTACCGCTGTTAATGCCTTTGCGACTAATATAGCCACCTTGAGCAAACCAGCTTAATGTGTCGTTAATCGGGCTTAAAATGCCGACTTTTATTCCCGACACGCCAGACGAATCGTGCATGTCCATATCCCAGGATGGTTCATAACGAAGCCGTGTTTCTGAGCCATATAACACGCCAATAAACGGTACGATATCGCCTTTAACAACTTCAGGAACGGGAGCAGGAGCGGGAGCAGGTGCTTCTTCTTGCACGACTTCAGGAGCGCATTCCCCTACGGTTACAGGGGTAGAAGCAATTAAGGAAACGTTGCAGCATGCGTTTGGAACAACGATCTGGTGTTGCTGGCAGTTTGATACCACATTGATTTCGAAGCCATCAAAGGCCTCGCTGCCCATCCAGCGTCGGTATGGCAAGGCAGATTCTGTGCCATCTACCCGAGACGACATCCATTGAAACTCTGTGCCCGGCACATATTGCTCTGCGGTAAAATCCCCCGCAGCAACGGCGTCGATCAGGTCTTGTGGGTCTCCGGACCAATTTGCGCTCGCCAATATATTTCGAACAACTTGAGGGTTATTGGCGAAGAAGGCTTGCAGTTCCTCTCCGGATTCTACGCCGGGTGTGCAAATTGCCTGACTGGTCCCCAATCGGGTGACGTCGTGGTAGATTTGGGCCGAAGCGGGGGCGACAGATGTCACCAACATAACCCCGGCAACGCCGATAATCCAATTTTTTAATTTTTTAGTATATTTTGTGTTCATAACAGCTTCTCTATGTTGCCAATAGTTTCAATCATATTGAATCAGCACGGGTAAGTTCCCACGTACGAATTTAAAGTTTATCAAGTTATCTGATAAACAAATATAAATATTTGGTCATAGTTAGTCTATTTTGTTAAAAAAAGCCGGTTACTAGTTGATTTTAAGCAAAAAAACACTCTTAAACTTGGTGGAGAAGGCATTTCGGTGGTTGGCGCAGAGCCCTAACGGAAATTTGAAGTTGAATGAGTAGGCGGGAGTAACCGTGGTGTGAAGTAAGCCGTTTTCGTGAACATGAGAGGTGATTAGCGGGGTAGCCAATCGAAGTGCCTTGGTAGATATGCGGAGACCAAACCCTGATGGTTTTCTGTGATCGCGATAGACTGCCCTTTCAGGCAAGTTGAAGAACTAAAAAAAGCGGCTAGTAAGCCGCTCTTAATTAGAATGTTTCCAAGGCGTAACTGGCTTACCTTTCCAGCTGTTCCAGTTTTCCTTCTTTGTCCTTCCAATCTTCCCAGTCTGCGGGTGGCTCTTTTGATTCGTTAATGACCGGCCAAATAGCGGTCAGCTCAGCATTAAGTTCTAAAAAGGCCTCTTTATCGTCGGGCAGCTCATCTTCAGAATAAATGGCTTCGATGGGGCATTCCGGTTCGCATAGCGAACAATCGATGCATTCATCGGGATCTATCACCAGCATGTTGGGGCCCTCATGAAAACAATCTACAGGACAAACCTCAACACAATCGGTTAATTTGCAGCGAATGCAATCGTCAGTTACTACATAAGTCATTAGTGTTTCTCTTCCAGTTCGTTGGCTCGAAAGCTATTACAACCGCGCTTTGAAATCAAGCATAGCATTCACATAAAAAAACTTTGAACTGTTTTTTCGGGGAATTTGGATGATTCTGAACGAATGAGCTTGCGCACGCAAATCGGTTTAATGACTTCCCAATTTTACCCTTCAAGGGCTGTCGCGGGATCAATATATTGATAACCCAGCGCCTCGGCGACTGCGGGGTGGGTTACTTTCCCAAGCGATACGTTCAATCCATTCCTCAGGCCTGAGTTTTCCCTTAGCGCCTGCTTAAAACCTTTGTCGGCAATTTCGCTAACGAACGGTAATGTTGCGTTGTTCAATGCGAGGGTAGAGGTTCGTGCAACTGCCCCCGGCATGTTTGTGACGCAGTAGTGAACTACGCCGTCTAAAATATAAACCGGCTTGTCATGGGTTGTGGGTTTCGACGTTTCAAAGCATCCGCCCTGATCGATAGCCACGTCAACGACCACGCTGCCAGTATGCATACGTTTGATGATGTCTGCTGTCAGTACTTTTGGGGCCGACGCCCCTGGGATCAGTACTGCACCGATGACCAAATCCGCAGCCAGCGCGTTCTCTTCAATCGAGCTTGCGGTCGCTTCCACGCATCTAGCGCGGCCTGCATATTTTGTTTCAAGTTCGTTCAAACGCTTCAATGAACGGTCTAGAATAGTGACGTCTGCGCCCATGCCGATGGCGACCTGGGCGGCGTGACTACCGACAACACCACCGCCAATGATGGTCACTTTGCCGGGAGCAACCCCGCTAACGCCACCTAGTAAAATGCCTCTGCCACCCTGAGCTTTTTCA
>JABJKL010000198.1 GCA_018660405.1 Pseudomonadota bacterium
ATATTGGCACAGTGGGGTGAGAAGGGTGTAGGGTCGGGTCAGGAAACCCGTCCGGGATACTGGAACAACGTTCACGGTATTGCCGTGGATCCAACGACTCGGCGAGTTTTCGTTAACGATCGTGATAACGGCCGCGTACAAGTCTTCGACGAAGATGGAGAATATCTTTACGAGTGGAGCTTCTGGAAAGGCCGACGTGGTGCCCCACAGGATATTCACAGTTTCATCGTCACCAGCGACCAAAAGCTTTGGGCGGCCGATCAAGGCACCAGCAAAATTTTAGGTTACGACCTGGAAGGACACTATCTTTACTCTTGGGGCAGTTGGGGCGCGTATCCGGGTGGCATGTGGGGCGTGCACGGAATGTCAACCGACAATGAAGGTAACTTCTACACAGCTTCTGTGAATAACGGAAGAATCCAGAAGTTTCGACCTCGAGAAGGGGCCAATTCTGAGTTCATGGTCGGCAAGCCATGGCCTGGGGTCTGGTAGGCGGTAGATAAATTAAAGGGTGCGGCCTTTACACAGCCGCACTAGTGCTCTTTCAATATAGATTTGCGCTACTTTAAAATCATAAATCAGCCCCAATCTGATAACGATAGATACTGTGATAGATACTATGGAGTTGTGAAATGATTTATGAACATGATGAAAAAGAATCGAACTGGATGCGTGTACTCTTTGTGCTGCTGTTTTGGGTGATTTTTTACCTGACTCAAATGGTGTTGGTAGCAGTCGCGGTAGGTCAATGTGCCTTCTTGCTAATAACCGGAAATGCAAACAACTACCTTATGCAGGCAGGAGATAGCCTCGGCAAGTACGTATCGGAATTGCTGCGTTATGTGACTTTTAACTCTAATCAACGACCCTTCCCGTTTACGGGTTTTCCTAAATCCGACCTGGTCGAAAGTTAATTTGGGCAGGAGTAAAAAGGACTCTACGAGCGTTTCGCTACAAGCCGTGCAAAGCGCTTATCAAGTGCTTGTTGAATTTCGGGCTGTGCTCCCGGCAGGCAGAGCCAGTCCAGCTTTAATTCGTTTAGCCCATCATCTTTCTTTGCCTGGCCTCGACCAAGGCCACCCTTTTTAAGCCGCTCGAGCTGTATTTTCATGCGCAGTTCTGCATCCTCTGCCGGGCTATCCACGCCCAAAAGAATTTCCAAGTCGATACAAAGCAGCTGCCTAACCAGGCTGGCTTCTTCGCGATCTGAATCTGGGTCGAGCGCCGCTACCAGGCGTTTCTCGAATCGTTGATTTAAACTCCTGTTATCTATTTCAATAGTTGCCAGAGCATTTTGAACCTGTTCTATTTTTTTAGCGGGTGCATCTGCTGCCAACTTTTCAAGATCTGCACAAAGTGCGGCCTTTTTAGCCAATGCATCCAGAGCTGCTGATCGACCGGCTTTCTTAATGCGATCTCGTGCTTTTCCAAAAGCGTCGCTGGCACGCTGAAAATCTGACTCGATACCTTTTATCAGCTTTTCAGGCAGACCTCTCGGCAACTCTGGTAGTTCTTTATATTCAGCCTGCAAACGATCAAAAGTCGTGTCGGCTTCAGCCAAATCAGTCGCAATTTTTGCCAGTTCTTGAATTTGTTGGCTAATTTGTCGATAACCTTGCAGCTGTGCGTCCTCATCTGCTCGTTTGGCTTTGCGTATGCCTTGTATTTTCTCAAAAAAGTTATCGGTAGCTGACTTAAAACGCTTCCATGCCACTTGATCTTCCTTGCGCCGGGTTATGCCAACTTGCTTCCATCGACTCTGTAATAACTTCAACTTATCAAATGAGTCCTCTTTTACATCGGTCTCAAACAAAGCCTGTGCCTGTTCTATTAGCAGGTTTTTGGCCTCGATATTGCGGTCGTAAACAACATCCAGCTTTTCATAAATTGCAGTTCTTATTTTGGACAACTTATTCCATTGTTTTTGACCAACGCCCTGCTCTACGTCCTTAATTTTTTGCCAATCACTGCTTATTCGACGAAGCTCCGCTTCAACTTCTTTGTAATCTGGTGATGCGTCCCAATCGGTGTTTTCCAATAGTTCGCGCGTTTGCTGAAGGTACGGCTCGCGTTTTTTCAGATTTTCACGCCGTGCGGCATGGCGCTGCTTAAAGAAAACGGCACAAGGTTCGTAAGCTTTGTCGCCTGCAACTTTAAAACGAACCCAGTGCTGATCAGCACTATCGGAATGGCCGAGCGCCTTCCAGCGCTTTTGTAATTTATTGATCTCGACAGATAGTTTATCTGCATGAGCCTTTGATATCGTCAGCACTTCCATGGCTTCGCAAAGTTCAAGATACTTCGGCTCGGTAGCAAAATCCTTCCAATCACCCATTTTATTAACGGCGTCGGCTGCTTTTTCCAGTCGCTCATCCAGTGCTTTTCTTTCCTTTCCCTTATAGCGGCTGGCAGCTTTAGTGGCTGCGGCCAACTCTCGCTTCGCTCTGCTCAGCTCACCACGATTCGTGCTGCCCAGCAGCCTGTTAATTCGTTTATGTAATTTATCGAGCTTAACTTTCTCTGCTGACTGCGTTTTTATTGTTTGAGCTTTAAGCTCACCGAGCTGAGCGATAGCCTCCGCTTTGGCCACCATAGCTGGGTATTGTTTCGGCCAGTGTAAACCAGCAATCGAGTTTTTCAAGACCGTTATAGCAGACTTGATTTCAACTGTATCAGCGACATCTTTACCTTTACCAGGCTTGGCAATAGCCGTGCAAAATGTGACAACAGACGCTAGCGTCTTTTGCGCGAGCAAAAATTGGCGCAGGTTTGTTCGGTCGGGCGCAGCCACTTCAGAGTGACTCGCCCACTGGCTGAGGCCAGCATCGAGCTTTTTGGCAAACGATGGCTTCTCTTCGACTAACTGCTGTAACGACAACTTTGCTAGTGCATTGCAATCAATTTCAAGTTGCTGCGCAAGTTGTTGCTGCGCCCGATACGTCGCCTCTATTTTGTCTTGCAACTCCATTTCACCACGAACTTTGGCGTCTGCTTTCTGATAACGCTGCCGCACATCTTTATCAGGTACGAAACTCAGCGAACCCCATTGCTGGCTAGCCGCCATATAGCGGCTTTTGAATTCAGCCCGCCACTCCTTGGTATGGCTGGCCAGATACTCCACACATTCGCATAGACGTTCGGCCGCCTCTATATTCTCTTGTTTTTGACGTTGATCTGCGTGTAAAACATCCAGTTTGGATTTAATAATTTTTTCGGCGTTCTTGTCTTTACCCTTTAATAATTTACGGGCTATTTCGAGCTGCTCCGCACTTGTCAGTTGTTGCGCTATAAGTGTGCGCGTTTCGCTGTACTCTACATCGGCTATCAGGGCTGCCTTTTCGGGTTCAGATCGTGTCTGTATAAGCTCAGCCCGCAAATCGGCGTGAGGACAAAACTGGATGATGGAAGAAGTCATTTTTGGATGCGTGGCAACCAGTGCCCGAAAGCCTGTCTCCGATAACCCACTTTTCGCACCAATTAGCTCAGAAAGAACTGTATCGGCGTGATTACGAGTTGCGACATCAGAATGTGCCTGACTAATTTTAAATACGGGACCCGGTTGCGTTAACTTGGTTAACGCGGCTTTTCGCACACTGGCTTTCGAATCATCGTTTGCCAACGATTCAAATATAGACTGGTTCGCCTCATCAAGCGTATCCAATTTGTCGATAGCCTGCAGTCGCTTTTCTACCGACTGGCTTTGCCATCCAGGCTTAAGTAAATCACTTAACATTAATGCGAACCTTTATGTGTAATGTTTCTAAAACGACCAGCAGCACGCCACTATGCCGTTATTCTAAAGCAAATTTATGTAGTGCTTCTCCAATATAGTATTGAAGGAGCACTAGTCAAAGCAATATATTTCACTTTGTATCTGCCAATTGTATGCCCCCGACTTGCGACGTAGAATGTTTGCCCACATCTCAATATATAGACACCTAAAAAGGTAGCAACCATGCAAAATAAACTTGGTAAATTATTTTATACATTTTCTGTATTATCTGTTTTTTCGATTATGTTAACTCAAAATGTTGGTGCGCAGGCGCCGACAGCACCCGATCCGCTGCCTTTGGGCTTCTTCGTAACCAGCGTAGGACTTGGCGATGGCGCAAACTTAGGCGGCCTGGAAGGAGCTGATGCACACTGTCAGGCGCTAGCCGAATCGGTTGATGCTGGCGATCGTGATTGGCGTGCTTACTTGAGCACTCAAGCCACCGATGGTGCCGTAGCCATTAATGCCATTGATCGAATTGGTCAGGGACCATGGGGAAATGCCAAGGGAGTTGCCATAGCCGCCAATATAGAAGCGTTGTTGTATGACAATTCCAATCTTCGCCGTGAACATTCGCTGACGGAAAATGGTGACCTGGTAAATTCACGTGCGGCGGGCGATGCTCCTAACAAACATGATGCACTCACTGGCTCGCAAATAGTTGGTACCGCATACGGGGCCGAGGAAGATATGACTTGCAGTAACTGGACCAGCAATAGCGAAGACGGCAAAGCTCGGGTTGGACATATCGACCGGCACCGTGGCGCCATTCCTGGCAGCCCGTGGAATTCTGCACACCCGTCGCGTGGTTGCAGTCAGGAAAACCTTCAATCATCTGGCGGTGATGGCCTGTTTTACTGCTTTGCCGCAGATTAATGATCAGTTTGAGGCCTAAAACCGGCATTTAGTTTTTTACCGTCAGTAAATGGGGATATATCGCGGTCGATTATCAGATCATCGTTCTTCAACTGCACAACACTAAAAGCCAAACATTTCCGTAACAAGAATGCTTTCAGGCATGCTTGTACGATACTATATCAACGATTCTGATCGTTCTTGTTTAGAGTGGTTTGAAACGAATTTTTGTATTGGCCTTTGGAGGGCACGGTATGCTGACGATTTTCTTTATATTGGCCGTCATAGCACTTGAAATGGTCTTGGCCTATTTATCTGTGCCCGTTTTGACCGCAGCCATCGCTTTTGCGATTTTCACACTTATCGCCGCAATAAGCGGAGTTTCAGGATGGCTCCTGCTTGTGCTAATTCTCGCATGTGCTGCACTGGGCGTTCTATCTAACCATTCAATTCGTAAATTACATATAAGCAGACCCATCTTCACATGGTTTAAAAATGTTCTTCCTGATCTTTCGGAAACAGAACAGGAAGCCATCGATGCCGGTACCGTATGGTGGGACGGTGATTTATTTTCGGGTAAGCCGGACTGGGACAAACTACTGTCTAACCCACTACCGACGCTGACAGATGAAGAACAAGCTTTTATCGACGGGCCGGTACAAGAATTATGCCGCATGGTCGATCGTTGGGATATTAACCACAACACCTCGGTAATTCCAAAAGAAATCACCGACTTCATCCACAAAAAAGGTTTTTTGGGGATGATAATCCCTAAAGAATATGGCGGTCTTGATTTTAGCGCAGTTGCGCAAACAGAAATTCTGAGCCTGCTGGGTAGTACCGGTGGTTGTGTTGCTTACTACATCGGCGTTCCCAATTCACTCGGCCCAGGCGAACTTCTAATCAAATACGGCACTCAAAAGCAGCGTGATTTTTACTTGCCGCGGCTGGCAAAAGGTCAGGAACTACCCTGTTTTGCATTAACCGGTCCGTTAGCGGGTTCAGATGCAACCGCCATGCCAGACACCGGCGTGGTCTGCAAAGGCAAATACAAGGGCAAGGATGTTCTGGGCATCAAGATCAATTTCAATAAACGCTATATCACTCTGGCACCGATCGCGAGCCTGGTAGGCCTGGCCTTTCGGTTGAATGACCCAGATCATTTGATTGGCGAAACCGACGAATACGGCATCACTTGTGCACTGATTCCTCGCAAAACCAGAGGCATGACCATTGGACGCCGCCATCTTCCGATTGGGGATGCTTTTCTAAATGGCCCCATTCTGGGGAAAAATGTATTCATTCCTTTGGATAACATTATCGGAGGCGTCGAAAACGCCGGCAAAGGCTGGCGCATGCTGGTCAATTGCCTCTCGGTTGGGCGCTGTATAACACTGCCAAGCGGCAGTAATGCTTGTGCACAACAAATGGTGTTGGGTACAACCGCCTACGCCTCACTGCGCAAGCAATTCGGTATTCCGATCAAGAAGTTTGAAGGTGTTCAAAAGCCGCTCGCCAGAATCTGCGGCAATGCCTATATCATCAATGCGGCAAGGTTGCACACAGCCCAGTCTCTGGAGATGGGAGAAAAACCGAGTGTACCATCGGCGATACTGAAGTATCACTGCACCGAAATGGCTCGCCAGACCACCCTTGATGCAATGGACATTCATGGTGGCAAAGCCATAATGCGCGGCGATAAAAACTACGTTGCGGATGCCTACAGCTCAATACCGATCGCCATTACGGTAGAAGGCGCCAACATTATGACGCGAAACTTTATGATTTTTGGTCAAGGCGCAACACGCAGTCATCCATACGTGCTACGAGAAATGGAATTGGCCAATATGGCTGTGAATGATGAAACGACGGAAGAATTTGATGAAATATTCTTCAAACACGTGGGCTTCACTTTAACCAATACGGCACGAGCTTTTGTGATGGGATTAACCGGTTCGTTTTTCATCACAAAACCGACGGCCTCTTCAGTCTCGCGTTATTACCAGCACCTGGACCGGCTCAGCAGCGCATTTGCCCTGGTAGCAGACGTCACTATGCTCACTCTGCAATCAAAATTAAAGTTCCGGGAAATGCTTTCAGCTCGCCTGGGCGATTGCTTAAGCAGTTTGTACCTCGCCAGCATGGTGCTGAAGCATTTTGAGAATCGTAACTGCCCGACAGAAGAACGCCCTCTGGTGATCTGGTCATTGGATCATTTGTTACACGAGTATCAGGTTGCCATGCTAGAGGCGCTACAGAACTACCCGAATAAACTAATTGCCGCAGTGCTGAAGTTGTTGGTGTTCCCAATGGGCGCACGCTTTAATGCGCCGAGTGATCGACATGTTAAAGATATAGTCAAGCTCATGACAACTGGTTCAAGCGCTCGTGAGGAGCTAACGCGTTGTGTTTTCAAAGATGACATACCTACCAACCCATTGGGTCACACCAATGCTGTCTTCATGGACAGCTTGGCTGTCGAAGACCTCTACCAGCGTATGCGGGCGGCAGTAAAAGCGGGTGAAATACCTAAAGTGCGCGGACTTGAGCTTATAAAAGCAGCCAGCAAAGGTGGTGTTTTATCTAAAGCAGAAACTACCCAACTACGTAAGTTTGACGAAAAACTCATGAGCGTTATTAACGTCGATGATTTTAACCCGAGCGAGCTTATACGAGTGTCAGACCCGGGCTCGAAAGCTAACGCCGCTGCCACTTAATTGAACTGTATAGCAAACGACTGATCGTGGATCGATTGTCGTACTCTCTAAGCCGGGACTATGCTGATGCAGCTGCCCTGATACAACTATCCTGATACAACAGTAAAACCAAAATCTTCTTTCGCACCAGATTTATCAGTAACTTTTACCACCGAGCCAGTTTCGAAATC
>JABJKL010000200.1 GCA_018660405.1 Pseudomonadota bacterium
AGATTAGCAGCAGAAGAAAGAGCTGAAAGATTAGCGGTAGAGGAAAGATTAGTGGCAGAAGAAAGACTAGTGGCAGAAGAAAGAGCCGAAAGATTAGCGGCAGAGGAAGCTGCAGTTACAACGAAAAATGCAAGAGCGACCGTTATATTTTATAGAACAAGTAAGTTAGTAGGTTCGGGTAGTTCAGCCCATGTACTTTATGATGGCAAGAAAATTGCCGATCTAACAAACAAATCCTATATTACAGTTCATGCTCCGATTGGCAGACAAGAATTTGTCGTGGATTTTAACGGCGATACAGACCCAATAACAGTGAACTTAGAGGAAGATCAGATTTACTACATACATTTCACCTTCAGCTCGCTTGCGCGCTCGCGCTCCACCAATATCGCACAAGTAACGAAAACGATGGGATCAACAGCCATTAGAAGTAAAAATCTCAGAAACAAAGGGGATATCGATATCCAAAACCAGCCATAGTTTAACGAATAGTTTAACGAATACTTTTATTCAAGGACAATATTGGTCAAAAAGCCTCCTGATGAGTATCAGGATATTTTTCACTAACCGGTCTTTGAAGAATCTTAAAAGAAAATCTTAAAATATTTAAATTTTGTTAGCCCGAATTATGATACTTTATTTCTTCCAAATTATTTACGTTCAACTTTATCAAATGCGCGCCATTGCCTCTGGGGCCTCTGGCTAACTTGCCGGTGGCGAGATACCACGGGCGCATTGACCTCTAATCAGGGACGGCTATTGTTGACCGTTTCGCCTTTCAAGAAGGAACAACTATTTTTACCCATTAAAAAGGAACAACTATGAAACGCATCGGATCAGATTTCGTCATAACCACCCTCGCCATGCTGAGCCTGCTCGGGCTGTTTACGCCGAGCGCCTTTGCCGACACCTTCGTCGTTTATGGTGCGACCGGCAACGTCGGCAGTTTGATTGTCGAGGAAGCGCTAAAACGGGGTCACGATGTCGTGGGTGTTTCTCGCAACCCCGCGAGCATGCGAAATGAGAACACGAATTTCTCTACTGCACAGGGCGATGTGACTGATTCGGACTCGATCGTTTCGACGGTTCAAGGCGCAGATGCCGTGATCATTGCCGTCGGCGGTGTCGGGCCGGGCAACACGCCAGAGGAAGCGATCGCTTATCGAGGCGCGAATGCCTATATCGAAGCAGCCTCACAGCTAGGTGAAGAGACCCCGCACGTTATACAGGTCGGTAGTGGCACGACGCTTAACACGAATGGTGTGCGCGTGTTCGAGACCCTTGATCTGGAGCCCGGCACCCGCGTGCACGGCCTTTTTCAGGGACACTGGCTGGCACTCGGGGCCTACCGGCAATCCACGGGTTTTGATTGGACCGTGATGTCGGCGGCGTACGGTTCTATCATGGGCGGGGATGCATCTGTAGGCAGCTATCGGCTCGGAGATCAGGAGACACTGTTCGATCGAAACGGCTCGAACTCGCTTTCTGTAGAAGATTACGCGATCGCCATCATCGACATGGCGGAGAGCCATACGGTGACCGGCAAGCGTGTCGCGGTCGGCCCTCTTTACTGAGTAGGCATCTCCGTTTCAATCCAGTAGTAGGGGGCATCCATAAATTATCATGCTTGCTGTTGGTAGAGGTCGGTAGAATGGGTTCAGTTGCGCGCAATTTTGAGGGATTTACGAGATTTTGGGTAGAATTTGGGCTGATTGATACTTCTTGATTTGGAGGAATAGGGTGTTTATGCTTTCTATACTCCGCAATGAAATTAATAAAAAGATAGAGGGGGCGAGATGTCTATTCAAACTTTGATCAGCCGTGTGACCAGCAATGGGTGGCTTTTATTTACGCTGCTATTGGCGGCTTGCAATAGCCCACAAAGCGTCGATTCGAATGATACGTTAGCCGTCACTGAGGCTGAGACGATAAGTTCTCGCAATATACGCCTGGTTGGCTATCACGATTTACAGGCCAGATCCGCTTATCAGCCGATTCTTCATACTTATGGTGATCGCAGAATTTTATTTATCGGGCAACATGCTGGTGAAGCGATGAATCCCGATACCGGCGTCATTGAAGTCAATGGCATGTCAATTCTCGATGTCACTGATCCAGGTGATCCGATTATGCTACGCCATGTACCGCCAACCAGCCTTGAGGCAAGCGGTACTCAGCATGTCCAGGTGTGTGATGGTTCTGTATTGCCTAATGGTGATCCCAATAAGGTCTACCTTGTCAGAACCAATGGCTTGTTAGGGTATGAATTGTTCGATGTGACCGACCCGGCAGAACCACAATTTATGCTCTCAATTGCGGAGACGGGTTATTCCTCACGTAGCGAATCAAGTCGCGGTAATCGTGAAACGCATAAGGGTCAATGGGTATGCGAGACCGGAATCGGGTATTTTAACGGTACACCAGAAGGCTGGCGCGTCACTCGGCTACTACAGGTGTTTGACCTGAGTAACCCAGAACAGCCGAGACATATCCGAGATTTTGGGCTGCCTGGCTGGGAGCCGGATTCACAAGAACCACTCCCTGCTTATTCCGTTTCTGGTCTACATCAACCTTATGCAGTGGGTAATCGTGTCTATCTTGGTTATGGAAGTGGTAATAACGGAACCGTGCAAATTTTGGATCGCGATAAACTATTAAAGGGTGATCCTGATGCAGAAGACCCCATGGCGCCGACGATTGAGAATTTGCTTTATCCGCAGATTTCCCGATTGGACATGCCGTCGTATTGGGGCGCACATACGGTAAAGCCAGTTTATGATGTGCAGATTCCTGAGTATGTGGATGACAAGGAAAATGCCCAACGCGATATCTTGCTCGTTCCTTCTGAAGCGGGGCGTGGCGGGTTCCAATGTCAGGGTACGCGGGATGTGATGTTTATCTTCGATATTACTGAAGAAGATAAACCGTTCCCCATCTCGACGTATCAAGCTGCCGAGGAACCGGGAGATTTTTGTCATCGTGGTGGGCGTTTTGGACCGCACTCAATCA
>JABJKL010000201.1 GCA_018660405.1 Pseudomonadota bacterium
ATTTTGCCCTGCCCGTTTGCATAGTGGCATAAGGAACATGAGCGGAGTTCCTCTTCTTGTTTGCCATGAGCAACCACATCGGGCATTGGTGGGTGGTCACCAGGGTACCAATCGGCCGGTCCGTAATTAAACCTCGCTTCCTCTGCGGTAAAAGTTTTGCTGGTGTCTGGCAAGCTAAGCTTGATACCTTCGTCTTCACTTGCCGTTCTCTGATAGGCGCATTCGAGCGGAGTTGCGTCGTCAGGGCAGGGTGGTGCGACTCGATCAGTTGAAGAGAACGGTGCGAGTTGACCGTAGGCCCAGTCGGGCCAATCAGGGCCGTGTTGAACAGTTTGAGCGGACACGGAAACTGAAAAAATGGTCAGGCTTGCTAGTAATAGAGCTTTCAAAATTTGTTCACCGGGTTTAGTAACTTGCCCGAAGTATATGATTCCCGGTGGGATTTTGGAACCGCTCTGTGCGTCTGGGCTAATAATTGAGGTTTCTGAACAGAGGCGTGTGGGATTACTTTTTGCGTTCATTCTTGCAACAGGCATAATATGTTTTGAATTTCAGCCCACTACTTATCGGGAGACTGACAAATGAAAAATTTTATCGCACTGATGCTTTCAATGGTGTTCACTCTGGCGTATTCCAGCGCTACAGTGGCAGAACCCCAATTTTTACGATCAGCGCTAAACCTGGAAGACCCTCGTGGCTATTGCCTGGATATTCCAGGCTTCGGGCCGCGTATGCGAAAGGATGCACCCGTCACTACTCACTCCTGCAAGTACAGCATCCCTGGGTTTTGGGTTGATGAGCTGTTTGAAATGACCGATAGTGGACAGCTACGGCTGCCTGAATACGATTTGTGCCTGTCTGCGGAATCTCAGCAGGCAGGTTCTTATGTTAATACGATTGATTGCTCGGAAGATACGGTTCACGCATGGACAGTTGAGTCCAATGGACACGTTTCTCCCGCAAACGCCTCTGATTTATGCCTGACACTCTCTAGCGACAGAACTTACGTTAATTCTGCGCCGGCAAACCTGACGCCCTATTCATCGCGAAGTGTTTCACTAGAAAATTGCAACAGTGATCTAGAGGATTACCAGAGTTGGAAGTTCGCTGACCCGAGTGGTCAGAAAACTCAAACTGCCAACACCCTGCGTGAGGGGATGGATGCCGCGACTGCTCGCGGGATTCGTGAATTGGGTAACGAAATTCGTCCGCCGGAAACATTTGCGCTGTACGCGAACCAGTCTCGAATGTTTACTGCGGCCGATGTCACTGTCTCGGACGAAATCCACTATGGGCCTGATGAGGGACAGCAACTACAGGTTTATTCCGGGAATAACCGAAACAATCCTCAAAATGCGGCGCCGATTATTCTGCTGGTCCACGGTGGTGGGTTTGCCAGAGGGGATCTGAATAGCTTTACTCATCTAGCAACGCAATTCGCAGGTCTAGGTTATATCGCCGTTAATATGACCTATCCGCTTGCGCCTGCAGCAAGCTGGCCGAGTGGTGCCCAAAGTGTTGCGGGTGCTGTTGGCTGGATAAAGGAAAATGCGGCTGAAATTAAAGGTAACCCGGATAATATCTTCGTATTGGGAGCTTCGGCGGGCGGGGCGCACGTCGCTGATTTTGTATTCCGTCCTGGCGTCGTTGGCGGTGAGAGTCCTGAAGTGGCCGGTGTGATTCTTTCTTCGCCAGTGCTTGTTGTGAATTCAGAAAACCCACCCCAGTCCTCTTATTTTGGTGAAGATGCAGACGCGTGGCAGGGCATGCAGACCCTGGGTAATATTGAAAGAACGTCTATTCCAGTGCTAACTATGGTGGCAGAGTTTGATCCAGACCAGTTTAAAACATCCACAGCACAATTGCTGAATGAGTTGCTCGTCGATAAAGGAGTGAATACGCGCATAAGTCAGATGCGGGGCCACAATCACATTTCTTATCTTGAGGCGATCGGTACCTCGGATACTCAAGCCCTGCAGGAAATACTCGACTTCATCGCGACCGCAGGTCGCGACTGATATTCAGTATTAATACACGAGGAAATAACTATGTTACGGCGACAGTTTCTTAAAACATCAGCATTGGCTGGCAGCGGTATTATCGCGAGCGCCTCCACTTTTAATAGTACAAGCGCTCAACAAATCACTGATGGTGAAGCGCCAACTCGTATCATCCTAAGCGGCTACGGGCCGTCAACATCGAGTTTTAGCCAGGGTTTAAAACGAATTGGCGATCGCCTTGAAAGCAGGTTCGGTGATGAGGTCGATATAAAATATGTCTACAACATCATGGATCTCAGCTATAACACCACTGATCTATCCCGGTTGGTGGATGCGGGTGTGCTATCGCTCGCGTACCAGACGATGTCTACTGGCGTTCCCGAGCTGGAAGTGGCTGCGCTGCCGTTCCTCTTTTCGGACACGGCTACTGCACGGGCCGCAATGGATGGCGAACTCGGGCAGTCGGCGATCAAATCCATCGAGGCCGATTCGAACTTTCGTGTATTAGGCTTCTTTGAGAACGGCTTTCGCCACGTTGCCAACAATGTCAGGCCGGTTCATACGCCAGGCGATATGGAAGGTCTTGTGATTCGTGTTTTGGAAATACAGTCCAGAGCGTTTGAGCTGCTGGGTGCGAGCCCAACAACTACTCCTTTGCCACGTGTATTTAGCGGCCTTGAGTCAGGCGAACTGGACGGGCAAGAGAATCCGTTCGAAAACATGGTGACATACGGACTTTACCGTGCTCAGCGTTATTACACAGAAACCTACCATTCTTACCTGTCCCGACCAATATACGTACATCGCCCATCATTTGATGCATGGCCAGAAGGCCTACAGGCAGAAATGCGTGATGCAGTTCAAGATGCGGTAATTTTTCAGCGGCAACTGCATGATCAGGCTGAAATAGATTCCGCGGCGGTCATTCGCGAGTTTGGTGGTGAAATCGTTCAGCTTAGGTCAGAACAGCGCGAGGCCTTTATTGAAGCCGTCGCGCCGATCTACACCAACCTTCATGATCAGTATAGTCGTGAACTTCTCGCGACTGTGGGTCTATAAAACCAGTTATTGGCTAATTAAACGAAAGGTCCGTTCATCCCATAAACTACCGGTCATCATATTTAAAACAAACTGGGGGTCAGGGTTGACGCCGCTGTTTGCTTCAATTCCTGCAAGCTCATCGCGGAATGCTTTTTTATCAGGCTGGATTTGGTGCGCCATTTGAGAGTCGGCGTTATCCCACATCTCAACCACTGTCATATGGTTAGGGCGGTTTGACTGCGTTAAAATGTCGAAACGCAGGTTACCAGCGTGGCTGCGGCTTGATTCAGCCAGATTAATTAGCAAGCCGTTTCCACAAGGTCCCGCAGGATCAGGTCGACGATTACACGGAGGGAATTGTTCCGGCGGAATAATATCCGCGTGGGTAATTACGTAAATCGTCGAGTCATTCCCCTGTGGAACGTCTCCTGGATTAGTTGCAGCAAGGCCCACATGGGGGCGCTCGTCATAAGGTGCGTATAAAACAGGCTGTAACGCTTCGCGAAACGCCATTGTATGCGATGAGGCTGCGTGTGCTGCGCGTGCGTCTGCATCTGTCCAGGCTTCGAGAATCACGAAGTGATTGCCGCGATTAATCCTCTGTAAGCCCTCGAAACGCAGATTGCCAGCTTCATTTTTACTCGTAGCGGTTTGCTCTTTGATTAATGCTTCAGTTTGATCGACAGCATCAGCAGCCACTTCAATATAGGTGACAATCCAGGTTGGCGCATTAGATAACACCGTGCCATCGGCCAGTTCGGTTTGGGCGAAGGAGGTTGTGGTAAATACAGCGGCGAATATTCCTAATAATATTTTTTGCATATTTTTCTCTCGTGTTCTGCGATTTAAGGTGTGCCGTAAAGTTGTTGTTTGATTAGACACTTAAACGATAGTAAAGGGGATAGTAAAGGGAATAGTAAAGGGCGATTGTAAAGAGATAGACTCAAAGAAAAAAGACGTTTATTCTTTCGTTACACTTTATGGATCAGCGCCTTTATTAATAGGCATGCTTTCTGCTGGCCAAATAATTCCACTAAAGGAATTCATCTATTTGGGAGATATATGAATGAACGAAAATAAAACCGACGGCCGTCGACAATTTTTAGCAGGCAGTGCTGCCATTGCAGGGGCTGCTGCTTTTGCTAATACCAAGCCAGCAGTGGCGCAGGAAGCTGGATACGTTATAGATGTGCCGGAAGTGGTATCGATGGAAATCGTGGGATCTGATGAGCGGTTTCCGGTCCGGCGAATTTATTGTTTGGGCCGCAACTACAGGGCACACGCGATTGAATCCGGAGACAATCCAGATGAAACGCCGCCATTTTTCTTTATCAAACCCCGAGATGCGGTGGTCGATAGCCGAGACGGTCATCCGTATCCGCCAATGACTCAGGAATTGCGCTACGAGGCTGAAATGGTTGTCGCGCTAAAAAGCGGTGGTGCCGATATCAGCCAGGATGATGCGCTGAGCCATATCTATGCCTATGGCATCGGGCTGGATATGACCCGTGAGGATCTACAGCACGGGGCGCAGGAATTATCGCGCCCCTGGGCTATCAGTAAGTCTTTTGATAAATCAGCGCCTTGTGGACCGCTGTATACGGTAGAAGATCATGGGCATGCTGTGGATGGCCGCATCTGGTTGAGTGTCAATGGTGACGTCAAACAGGACTCAGATCTTTCCTTGCAACGGTGGTCTGTATCCGAAGGCATCGCCATTCTTTCGCAGTATTATGAGCTGGCTGCTGGCGATATTATTATGACTGGAACACCTGCTGGAATCGGCTTGGTCGAGAAAGGTGATGTTCTAAACGTTGGTATTGCGGGGCTTGGTGAAATCGAGGTGACCATCACCTAGGTTTTAGCCTGGCATCAATTCAATCCGGATCAAATTATCAATTTCAATTTTCTGCTTCTAAGCGGAGGGGTTTTATGTCGAGACGCAGTTTTCTAAAGGGTTCGGCGTTGGTCGGTGCCAGCGCAGCCGTGGGTGGTCTGGGGCTGTCCCCAGCCAGTGCGCAACAAAACAACCAGAACGGGCCTATTCGGATTGTTATGGCCGGATACGGGCCGCCAACGACCAGTTTCAGCCTGGCTCTGAAAAGAATTGGCGATCGAATCGAATCTAAGTTTGAGGGTGACGTAGAGGTGCGGTATGTCTACAACATTCTCGATTTGGGTTATAAAGGTCTCGATATATTGTGGTTGGTGGAAGAGGGCTTGCTTACCATCGGCTATCAATCAAGTAGTTATTTAACCGATCGGGTTCATGACCTTGGTGTGGTTGATTTGCCTTTTTTGTTTTCCGACAACCAGACTGCACGCGCTGCAATGGACGGTGAGCTGGGTCAGACACTGACCAGCAGCATCGAGACCAATATGGACTATCGAATACTGGGTTACTTCGAGAATGGCCTGCGGCATATGTCAAATCGGGTCAGACCGATACGCTCACCTGCTGATATGGAGGGGCTGTCGATGCGGGTGCTGCCGAGTAAAGTGCACGAACGCACTTTTGAGCTGCTGGGTGCCAATCCTGAGATTATGGACCTTTCTGAAGTGATCAAACGAATAAAGGCAGGCACGATTGACGCTCAGGAGAACCCCTTTGCCAATACGGTTACCTACGGCGTGCATAATTTTCACAAATATCATACTGCCAGTAATCATTTTTACATTTCGCGACCTATCTTTTTTCATCGCCCAACATTTGATGCGTGGCCGGAGGAGTTACAGCTCGAAATGCGCGCTGCCGTTAAGGACGCTGTCGCTTTTCAACGGGGCTTAAAAGATCAGGAAGAAACAGATGCTGCAGCCGCGATTCGCGAGGTAGGCGGTGAGATTATCGAGTTAACTGCAGCAGAAGTCGAAGTGTTTGTGGAGGCGGTTAAACCGGTTTATGCGGAGGCGCAAACACAATATACACCGGAATTATTGGCGCTAGCGGGTTTGTAGGCTGTGGTTATTGGCTGGCTGTCAGGCATTAACGTCATGGCATTAAAAACCATGCTGGGTGCTGGCTTGGTCGCGGGCTTGTTAAACTTTGGCGTTTCCAGCGTGAGCGCACAAGTTGCTGAAGTCGAGAGTAAGCCTTATTCTAGTGATTTATTGGAGCGAGTGCGACAGGCAGCCACTACAATTTCGGGTGAGTTGGCAGCGACTATCAGTTTTACCAAGTTGGCGGAAAGTCACCGAACTTACGCTGGTATCATTGAAGATGGTAGCGACGATCTGTTTGTGGCAGCGCGCACCGCATTTCAGATCGCTTATCCTGAAGGCACAGTGATGCTCGACAGTGGTATGGACAAAGCCGTGCATCGATATTATGGTTTTGGTCGCGAGGAACCCTATTGGCAGGAGGCGAATGACGAGGTGCAGGCTGCTCTCAGGCGCGCGCAGTTAATTATTATCACACATGAGCACGGCGATCATGTGGCGGGGGTGATTCGAAGTGATTACCGCGAAGAGCTGGCAGCGAAGACAATGCTAACCAAAGGCCAGGTGGAAACTTTAACGTTGGCTCCACAGCTTCCCGAAATTCAGTTAACGTCTGAGCAGGCAAGTGACTACAATGTTGTGGATTATGAGCTTTTACTGCCGGTAGCCCCAGGTATCGTTCTGATCAAATCACCGGGACACACTCCCGGGCACCAGATGGTGTATGTTCAACTTGCCCAGGGAAAAGAATTCCTGTTTATCGGCGATATTGCCTGGTCTCTGGATAATATTACCCAACTTAAACTTCGACCTGCAGAGACTATTGCGCGGATAAAAGAAAACCCACAAGCACTAATGCATCAGATGACCTGGATTAAGCACGTTATGGATGAAGATGGGCTGGTTGTTGTTCCTTCACACGACCAGCGATTGCTTGCACGCTACGTTGAGGAAGGGATATTGGGTGCGTCGATCAGCCCTTAAGCGCTCTGGGAATTAGTGCTCTCCGGGTGTTGATATAAGAATTTCGTAGGCACCCGAAACATTGCCGGCGCGCGAATACTCGTATTCCAAAACATGGCTGTAATCTTCCATTAAAATGGAGTCGACCAGTTCCTGCTCGGATTTGCCAGCCGCAATACCTTCAGACACAGCCGAGTAAAGATCTTCCATATAGCGTGTTTGTTCGGATACCTGCGCCTTGGTTCCAGGAGATTCGTGCGCTGGCACGATAGTATCGAAATCCAACTGTTCCACTTGCTGTAAAGATTCAACCCAATCAGGCAGGAACCCGCCGTCCAATACGGTCCACGCCAGACGGTTAGGTGTCAGGAAATCTGCGGTGTAGATAGCTCTCTCGGCAGGGAATAGCACCACCGTCATGTCATCAGAATGATTACGACCCGTATAGTGCAGCTCCACCGTTTTTCCTCCAAGCGTAATGGCCGCCTGTTCGGAATAATAAATATCCGGTGCCCGCACGGTGGGGCCGCCAAATCTCGCAGCCCAAATTTCCGCGCGCGATAGCGATCCATTGTCATCGGTATCGAATCGGGCAAACGCTTCTTCGCCTTGGTCAACGCCGATATAACCACCTGCCTCAGACTGCTGGATCATGCCATCATGGTTCGCATCCCAAAGTTGCTCGCGTGGCAGCAACGGCGCGTTGTCATCGGGGCGCTGTAAATTCTTGCGGGTGTTTTCATGGCCGATAAATATGGCTGTGTCGGCGAACACCTCACCCCCACCAGCGTGATCATTATGGGTATGGCTGTAAATGACATATTTTACTGGCAAGCCGAAACGCTCATCGAGTTGATTTTTCAGCCACGCCGCTTGTTCCGGAAAGGTCGGGTCGACGACAATAATCCCCTCGGGTGTGGCTAAAAATACGCCGCTATGTCGACCCTGTCTGAAACGATAAAGGTCGCCATTTATATGAAGAATTTCACGCTCAGGTTCTGCTTCCGGTGCGCCTTGAGCATATGTCAAAGTGCTGAAACCGCTAGCCATAGCCGCAATCGTTAAGATAAATGCGAAGGGAAGTGCCAAAAATCGAGTCAGTTTCGAAGGCATGTCTGTTCCTCAGATGTTATCTGCTGTGCAGCATGTTTTATGTAATGAATACGGGCCTGAGTTTAATCAGGCCCGCTCGTCTGTATCTATGGGTTGCTTTGTTTGAACTTTAGTTGGCTGGTTTGCGATAAAGGTGAACAAAGCGTTGCGTTTGGCCACGAGGTGTGGCGCCATCGCCCCAGCCAGCGGAGATATCGTCTTCAGGATGATCGGCAAGCAGGTCGCTTTCAGCTGCCAAAACGAACCCTGCATCGGCAAGATCCGATTTTATTGTCGCGGCTGGGGCTCGATGTAAAGCTGCACTGGCTTCTCGAGAAAGACCTTCTGGAGCAAGATGTTCAATAATGCCAAAAGTACCACCCGGTTTCAGCATTCGTAAAATATTGGCATAGCTGTCTACGGAACCCGATGGTGTCATTTCGCCTTGATCTTCATTGAAGTGCCAGTGGTGCACGATCAAAAATGCGAACACAGCATCGACAGAGTTATCCGGCATAGCCAATTGGGCTTGTGGTTGCAGGTCCATTTCGATATTTCCGTAGGTAGCATACATTGCTTCCAGTCCAGCTTTACGTTCGTCATTCATCCGCCCAGCGCCGTTTTGAGCAATAACTTTACCGTCAGACCCAACGATACTTGCAATTGGGCGGGTGTAGTAACCTCCGCCGGAAGATAGATCCACAACGGTTTGACCGGCGGAGACTTCAAAAAATCTGAGAATATCTGCGGGCCTTCTGCCAGCATCTCGTTCTGTATCTTCAGCTGGGCGTATTGAGTCGGCAACGGCATCATCATACACATCGGCACTGGCTTGCGTACCGATCATAAATGCTAAAAATAAAGTTACCGCTATAGCTGTTTTTTCACTTTTAATATTAATCATGGCGATCTCACTTATCGTTAAGTTAGGTTGAAATGGATGAGATGAACTTGAGGAACCTCTGATCTATTCGTGAAACCGCATATTACACTCAAACTGCCCAGCTTTTTTGTTTCAAATCTTCGCAATAGCCAGCTATTACGTGCGATTCGCGCCTCAAATCTGAGCATTTTGAGCGTAATCTACTTCGTTCAGAATAAATCAAAGGTTTCCTGATGATACCGCAGTAAGCCAGGTAGATCGATAAAAACGGAACCACTAAAACACAGAGTTACATTCGATTATTGATGCCCTTTAGTTTGAGGAGCAAGAGGATTGCCTGAGTAATGTCCCGTATTGGGAAGTTGATAACGTCGGCTACGAGCGCAAATCTACTAATTTCGAATACGTGACTTTAAACACAATATATAGTAGAGTGCCGTGGGCTATAACCCGACATATGGTGGGTAATGTAGTGGATATTGCGAAGAGTATACAGATCATTGAGATCGCTATTGACCGTCTGCTGAAGCATGTATCGCGCGCCCGGCAATACTGTTACCGCCAATTCGAACAGAATCCCTTGCCAAAGTTTGTATCGCGCGCCCGACAATACTGTTACCGCCAACTCGAACAAAATCCCCTGCCGAAGCTTGTATCGTGCGCCCGGCAACACTTTTGTCGTCAATTCGCACAAAACCCCTTTCAGGATATACGTCGTATTCCAGAGCTTACGATTGTTCTGTTTGCTTTAATGACGCTCTTTGCAAGCGGTTTGTCTTACTTCCCACGTACCCTGACCCAAGAGGTGCCCGCTGAAATAGCGGTCATATCGCCGCCTGAGGATGAGGTGATTCAAGGCGAACCGCAGGTAACTATCCAGGATCTGCCGCAGGTAAAACCCATGCGGCTTTTTGCCGTTAGTTCCAAGTATGATCAAATAATTTTTAGTACTGCCCGCGAGCTAGATGTTGATCCTGCGCTGGTAAAAGCAATTGTTCAATCAGAATCAGCTTTTGATAAATTTGCGGTCTCTACGCAGGGCGCAAGGGGTCTGATGCAGTTAATGCCTGCTACGGCCGAACGTTTTTTCGTGCATGATCCGTTTGATGCGGAGCAAAATATTCGCGGCGGGGTGCGGTTTCTAAAGCACTTGCTGGTGATTTTCGATAACGATGAACGCCTGGCGGTAGCCGCTTATAACGCAGGTCCGGGGCGCGTTCGGTACTATGGAAATGTGCCGCCGTTTCTGGAAACCTATACCTATGTAAGCAAGGTGCTGGGTTTGAGAAAATTGTATTCTGAATTCAAGGACGAATCAGGCAAATCCTTTGCCATGCTTGAAGCGGCCATCTCAATTTGAAACGATTCCTGTCAGGAACACATCTCTTATTTGATCTAAACTGATGGCTGCCAGCCGGCGTTGGTTACAGGCATCAGTTTTCCAACAAGCGTAAGCGATTGATTTCGCTCACGCAGCTTAGCCATAACGATGCAAGCGCTGAGGTACTAAAACCCGCGTGCGTGAAGTTTTTGGTGACCTTAAGCGCTTAAATACCAGAGCTCCAGGTGCGCCAATCTATGGGAACTCGCTAGGAGCCAGGAATTAAAAATTCCTGGGGTGCGCCAATTTTCAGCATCATTCCAATCTCGTCGCCGAGCCACCAGCCCGTTTTCCAATGATCGCCTTCAAAACCTTGAAGGCCGACTTCCCAGACTTCAGTTCGAGCATTGGTCGGTGGGGTACCGTAAAAGTTTTGTGTGTTGGTTCCGGTCAGCCTAAATGCAATCATTACCTGGTCGCCTTCGGCAATTACCAAAGCGACTTGATCACGACGGTCTGGAAAAGCTTGCCCGGCACTTTGTTCACCCACACCGAGCTCTTCGGCCCGTTTACCCATGTGGTTAAACCCACTACGAGTATATATTTCGTAGGGTCGACCCTCAGGAAGCAAGCCTTCAGGTGGGTTAGCCGATTTATACGCCGACACCTTGAATTTGTTGAGATAAGTCTGATTATCTTCAGGCGCTGCCTTGATTTCCGCCAGCACCTCATTGCCATCACGCACATCCAATAATTGCGGTGGCGCGGTCTGTTTACCGTCACTGCGTTCCGGCAGCCATAGATTTAATTGTTTAAGTAACGCAGCTTCATCGGCCAGTATCCAGGATTGGGTGATTTTTCCGTCGGCAAGCCAAAAGAAAGCCGTACCCTGAATATCAATCGATTTACTCGTGGCAGGAATACCGTACAAATTACCTAAATGCGTACCTTTGGTGCGAAACACGATCCCCACGATATCACCGTCGGCAACCATCTCTTCGATCACGTCTATACGATCTGGAATGGCAACGTCCAGCGATTCACTTGCCTGCGCTAGTGCAGGGTCGCTGGCGTTGGTCAACAGGTTTTGGTATTCGGCACGAAGCTGTGTGTAATTTTCTGATAATAGCTCTGGTGCCTGGGCCGCAGTAGCATACATGTTGCCCGGAGACGCCATAAAATGCTGCACCACGCTTTTATTGAGATCAAGCTTCGCAAGCTCATTTTCCTGCGCTGATAACGCTGAAAACAAAACAGAAGTGACTAATGCACAGGCTAAAATACAGTTTTTTATGATTGCATGATGAGCTGACATAATTTAAATCTCCCCCTTCAATAGCTTAGCGGGAACTACATTTAATTTGTGCGGCACTCTCTGGAGTCCTGAATACACTCGGTCGCTTCGAAATGTTTGATGCTTACATTCGGTTCCCGATACCGGTATAAATAATCCCACATCGTTACGATATTGTACTCGATAAGGCGGTCGATACCGTTGTAGTCGTGGAACGTTTCGCGCATCAAGGCTTCGGTCATCGATTTGGTCTCTTGCAGAGATCTGCCGTCGCGCATGTGTTGCAGAATAGTATCCTTAAGCGTCCGTACGTATTCGTAATATTCCAGGAAAGCAGTTTGGGTTGTAACGGGCCCATGGCCGGGTAACACAACATCGACATCCTCCAGATTCGCCAACGTTCGCATTGCCTTGAGCTGGTTGTTGACGTCCATATCGCGAAAATCCGGGAACAGGTTTTTTCCTTTGGCCGAGTCGATTGCTATCAACACGCGCTCTTCGGGTATATGCACCTGGATGAGATTGTCGCTGTGGGTCGGCCCTAAAAACATCAGATTTAGTGTAACACCGCCCAGGTGCAGCTGCATTTCGTCGTCAAAGGTGATTCCTGGTATCGCAGAATTACGGTTTTCGTCGATTAAATGCGGCAAAATATTGATATGCGCAACAGCGACGGCGGTGTCGCTGTACTGGTCAGTATGACAGTTATGATCCTGATGATCGTGACTCAAGATCACGTATTTCACCGGAACATCATAGCGTTGATCAAGTTCAGCTTTCAGCCATTCGGCGGTACCCGAACCGCAATAATGACCATCGACTACGATGATGCCTTCATCGGTGAGAATAAAGGCACCGAACTGATTGTCGGATCCCCACCGATAGACGTGCTCGGAAATCTTTTCGATGGTTCGGTCGCCACGCCAGACACGCTCTTGTGCGGTTAGGTTTGTGATACAGGTAAATACCATAACCAATGCGGAAATCGCTAATGCTGATCGTTTCATCCTTCCTCCTTTATAAGTGTAGTGTCCTAAACTGTATGATGATTAAGAGGCTCACAAAAAATTCAAGTCAAGGCGCAGCCTGCGGTTAATGGCCGAGTCCTTAATAAAGGCTGCAACGCAGAATTGGGTCTTTTGTGGACCTCCCTTCGGGCGAAACGATAAGGCATCATCTGCTGCGTTATCTCTCATGGCAAGGGCTCGCCATTACCTGCGAGACGCGCTTTGCAGCTAATGCCTTATCGTTTCGCTTAATCGTCATACAGTTTAGGACACTACACTAGGTTATAAATTAATAGGCCGATTCTCTAGGTTGTTCTTCGGGTCTTGGAACGCGCACTTTGGTGCCATCCGCATGGAGTTGGTAGCGAATTCTGAGGCTTTCGTCGTCCAAAAAGCTTAGTGATTGTTGAAAAAGTCCTTGCGGCAGGCCACCCTTTGGCACAATAGCTTCGACGATATACAGACGGCCTTCGTGTAGATAGATGCCGGCGTAAGTGCGTGACCCATCGGAATGGGTAATCTGTAATTGGTGCCCCTCAACCATGTCGATATGGTTCCAGGCATCAAAAGTTATCTCACCACCGCGCTTTCGAATATTATGCGCGGCAAAAGCGGTCGCGGCTCTTTGATCATACAAATAAAGAGCTGAGTTGTTACCTTCGTCGGTACGATCAGGCAATTCCTTATAGAGTCTCTCTCCCTCGTTGTAGTCGACAACGGTGAGCGAGTAATCGGCTTCATCATTTTTATAGGTGTAGGTTTTCGCTGGAAGCACCACACCATATTCAGAAGGGTAGTCGATCTCCAGGACTTCAGGTGGGCCAGGAAAATTAATCGCGAAATATTGTTCCTGATCAACAAATTCACGCCATTCCTGGGCTGATGCCGTTACGCTTAGAAGAAATACTGATCCGATAATTATATTCAAGATTTTCATAGTTAGTGCTCTATCCAGAGTTAAATGATGAGTTCAGTGAGCTTGTCAGAGTTCATGGCAAGGCATATCTCGCGCGGAATGGTGCTGCTCCCTTTCCAAGAGATATAACGCAGTCCATGGGCGCTGACAAGCTCACCCACAGGGCGTTGACCTGATGTCTCACTACTGCGTTGCAGCGCTTGCCAAGGGAACAACCATTGACTGCACGCTGCGCCTTGTTGCGAAACATCAGGTCAGCGCTGAATCTTGCATTTAACTCTGGATAGAGCACTAATCCCATTCTTTTTCAACGCCACCTTCGGGGGTGACATATCCAAGCAAACATCCATTGGCACCATCACGAAGTTGATGACATCGAACCGAAATTGTATCGCCGGCCTCAATATCTTCTTTTTCCCATCCCCGCCGGGCGAGCGCAGCAAGACCGCCACCTTCCAGCGCCCATAGTTCTGACTCACCATTATCGTTATCAACACTCAGGTGAATCCAGGCGTGGGGATTGATCCAAATCACCTTCTCAACGGTTCCAGTAAGGTTGGTGTAGTTATGTAACGAGTAGTTACCATGTGAATGGTGGGCTGTACCAATAATAGGCAGGGCTAATAGCAGTAGCAAAGCAGTCCATCGGGCAGGTTTTTTAATCGACATAATTCTTTCCTTCAAGATAGTGGTTTGTTTTTGTGAAATTCTATTGGGCTCAATTCTATCGTAATCAGCGCTGGATTAAATTACTCAGGCAACCGCAGCAATTTTTCTGCGCCTTCGGGCAGCTGGTATTCGGCGGTGTTCAATTGCATCGCCAAGAGGGTGTAGTAACCGTTGATGCCGGTCAGATCAACGATACCTTTATCGCCAAAGCGCTTTTGGGTGCGCTCGTAAGTGCTATCGCTAACCCGTTTGTTGTTGTGTAGCTCGGTCGAAAAATCATACACGATTTCCTCGTCTTCGCTCATGCCGGTCGGTCGGCGACCATCGGCAATAGCGTCGATAATTTCAGGTTTAATTCCAGCTTTAAGCGCGATGGGTTGGTGTACATACCATTCGTAATCCTGCGTCCATTTGCGTGCGGTGATCAGGATAACCAGTTCACTTAACGTGTTTCCAAGTGCTGAGTCATATCGCAAATAATCACCCATTGCCCGGGCAAGGTTCATCACTTTCGGACTGTGCATTAACGGCTCGAAAGGGCCAAAAACTGCCACATTACGGGCGGCCTCAAACTCTTCAGCTGCGGCTATTTGTTGTTCGTTGTATTCTGCTGGTGAAACGGTCGGCAAGCGGTCGTCCGCGCTGGCAGTAGTATTCATAATAGATAGCGCCAAGGTAGTTAATAAGAGTGATTTCATGGTCGCCCCTTCTTGTTTCCAGCTGTAGGTTATAGGCTTCCGTTAACGATATTTCCGCCTACCATGGTAGCAATCGCTTTGATGTCCTTGATCTCGTCTTCCGGAACAGTCAAGTAGTCACGATCTAAAATCACCATGTCAGCAAGCAGCCCCGGCTTGATTGAACCAAGATTACTTTCCTGGAACATTAAGTAGGCGTTCGAACGAGTATGTGCGATCAAGGCTTCTTCACGAGTTAATGTCTGTTTCATCACTACCTCGCCGCCTAATGCGCGGCCAGTCACTGCCCACCACAGTGTAACAAACGGCGCGATTTGATTAGCCTTGGTTCCATCAGTGCCCAGTCCAAAGGGTATTCCGCTGTCTTGTACCAATCGAAGAGGTGGCATATCGTAGGCGGCTTCTCCAAACTTCTCAAATAGAGGCCCTCGGTTACCGAGCACAGAAATACTCCGCATCTGCAGGTTCATGCCTAAATGCCGGGCCCTCTCAATTTGCGAAATACCGACATTATCAGCGTGGGTGACCGACCAGCGTAATTGGCGCAGGGGATATTCTGTGTTTATTTCGGTCATGACATCCAAGAGTATGTCCATCGTCTCTGGTTGCATGGCGTGTGTTTGTGTTGGCCATGCATTGGCCGCCGCAGCAGTAAGAATTTTGCGCCCTTGCTCAATGTCTTCTGGCGTAGGTGTCGCCGGATCAATAACGCCGTCCCAATGAAATGGGCCATAGTAAATCTCACCCATCGAAAGCAAGTCGAACATTTCGTTGCCTTGAAAGGGGAGAGTTGTCTGGATTCTTTCGACCAGTGCATCTGCTGCTTCTGGCGTTGCGGGCACGTTGGCGTTAAGGGTGTGAAATATTCGTACTGAAATGCCTTCAGATTCGGCTAATTCCCCGAGGCGAGTATAACTCTCTTGTTTGATCCCTACACCGCCAGGATCAAAGACGCTGGTTAGACCGATACTACTCAGATAACTAAAGGCGGCTCTTGTCCCTTGAGCTTGCTTGTCAGCGGATACCGAAGGAAAATGTGTGATGGCTTTGGTGATCATCGGAAAACCGCCATTCAATCGACCGGTCACTTTACCATTTTCATCCCGAACCACATGTTCCGACAAATCACTCGCCGTTTCCGAGCTTCCCGGCGCAATCGTTATGGGAATACCCATGGCCTCGAACCATGTGGTGTTACCGTAAATATGGTGATAGACAGACTGTAGAAAAACAGGGCGGTCAGAAGCTAGAGCGTCAAGTTCAGCCAAAGTGAAGTCGTCTTTGCTATCTGCGAATTGGCTTTCTTGCCAACCTCCGAGTGACATAAGCCATTCACCCGCTGGCAAGGTGCTGGCTTTCGCTTTAAGGATGTTCAGGGCTTCTGCTCGACTGGTAACGCCATCCAGGCGCGCGTCATTAGGCCAATACTCAGTCGCACGCACCACATGGTTGTGGTTATCGATTAATCCAGGGATGACTGTTCTACCTTCCAGATTAATGATGTTAGTTTGAGGGCCTGCTAGTGCATTAATTTCTGCGTTGCTGCCGACGGCAAGAATTCGATCTCCTGAGATAGCAACTGCTTCCTGAATAGAAAAATAATCGTCTACGGTGATGATTTTGCCGTTAGAGAATATTTGATTTGGTGCTTCCTGGGCGTTTAGTGGAAAGCTTGTGCCTGTTTGCAAAATTATTGCTGCCAGAGCTAATTTAAATGTATTCATGCTTGTTCCCCTGTTTCCTTAGCTTAATTTGGTGTGTGTCTTTAATGAACGACTGGTTCGGTCGCTCCAGTAGGAGCCGCACCGGCACCGGCTTAGAAATGTCGCCTGAGAATGCCTGTTGCTAGCGCATGTGCTTCAAATTTGTTTATTAATTCCGCGAGCATTAAAGCACACGCAGTGCTATTTCAGGAGTGCTTTATCGTTTTTGTAGCATTTGATACGTCCAATATCCATATCGCATCTGTGCCTGGCCTTAATGTGCTGGAATTCAACAAGGCATTCTAATCAAGGCGCATTAGTAGAGCCGTTCTAAAAAATCAAGCCCCGCTGTTAAAGAATAACAGCGGGGCTTATTGGTTGTCGGGCTGGCTCAGGTTTAGAAGTTAAGCTTGGTATCCTGGTCTCGCAACACATAAAGCGTGTAGCAAGCCGCTAGCATAGGCCATGCGGCGAAGAACATAAGGTTGTAGCCTTCGTATGGGTTTAAATACTTGGAGAGCGAGGTGAGTGTTGAGATCGCGTGAATAATAAGAATCGCGAGGTAGGTGATATTTTTGAATCGACCCACCAAAAAAAGAAGAATTAATACGCTCTCAATAACCGCGATAGCCATCAAAATTGTTCCGCCCATACCGGGCAGGAAGTAGAAATTTTCGAATACGGCAGCTGCGTGGCCGGGATTTACGAATTTGTCGACTGTCCACATTATTAATACCAGTGCGACGCTGATTCTCAACAAAAACAATGAGTTAGTAAGTTTTTCATTCATTTCTTATTCTCCATAAACCGAAGGTTTGGTTAAGTGTTAATTGTGATATGAATCAGGCCTCCACGTTATCGCGATTGTTGCAAGATGGACTGGCAGAAGGATGACCCAGAAAAAATGACCTGTCGTATTGGTTAATTCTTGCAATCAACCACTATTTTTAATATTTGGTTACAAGCAGTTGCTTTACACAGGCTTCGTTCTAGGGCAATCTTTTCGGTTCGCGCCAGATTCGCTTGCCAATAAGTGACCTGTTCGGAAGAACAGCTGGTTGTAATGAGGGGGAATCGATAGTGATGTTGAAAAATATTATATTGCGAAGTATCGGGGTTTTTGCATGTGCTACAGCGTTGGCAGCCTGCAATAACAATACGGGAGCGGGACAAGAAGTCGTTAGTGATATGGCGGCAGATTCGGCTTCAGGCCCAGCGACGGAAGCGAGCGATATTGCGGGTACCGTAACCAGCGCTGCGGGACCAGAGGCGGGTGTTTGGGTGATTGCCGAAACCGATGCCTTTGACACTTTTTACGCCAAGGTTGTGGTTACCAATCACGAAGGTCAATATTTGATTCCTGATTTGCCAGCGGCGAATTATCAACTGTGGGTTCGAGGATATGGCTTGAGCGATTCAGAAAAAACCGCCAGTCAGCCTGGGGACACAGTTGCATTAACTGCCATTGTTGCGCCGGATGCCGCTACTGCTGCTCAGGTTTATCCAGCTGCCTATTGGTATTCCATGATGCATTTGCCCCCTGACGATGCCTATGGAGCCGTTAATGGTGGAAAGAATGGTTACCTCATGTGGATGAAGAATATGGGTTGTGCCGGTTGTCACCAGCTGGGACAGCTTTCGACAAGAACCCTGCCCGATAATATCGGCGAATTTGAAACTTCTGCGGCTGCCTGGATGCGACGAGTATCTTCGGGGCAGGCGGGAGACATGATGGTTGGCCAATTGTCGCGCGCAACAGCTGGATTGGCTCCAGAATATCTGGCTGACTGGACCGACCGCGTTGCTGCTGGCCAATTGCCTCATACCACGCCAGAAAGACCCAGCGGGCTGGAACGGAATGTGGTCGCGACTATTCGTGACTGGTCAAGAGGAAACGTCTATATGCATGACCTCTCAGGTACAGATCGACGCAATCCAACGGTTAACGCTTACGGTAAAATTTACGGTGCACCCGAACTGAGTACCGATGAAATGCCGGTACTCGATCCGATTAATAACACAGCCACCATCAGGATGTTGGAGGTGCGGGATGAGGATACCCCGACCACTAATGATGCCCCGGTCATTGCGCCATCACCCTATTGGGGTGACGAAGCGATCTGGGACAGTCAGGCGAATGCACATAACCCGATGTTGGATCAGGATGGCAGAGTTTGGTTGACTTCGCGAATTCGCGGTCCGGAAACTCCGGATTATTGTAGAGAAGGTTCTGACCATCCCTCTGCACAGCTCTTTACTGTTGAAGAGACAGAACGAAATGTATCGGTTTACGACCCCGAAACCGATGAATTTCAATTTGTTGATACTTGTTTCAGTACACACCATTTGCATTTTGCTGAAGACGAGAACAACACGCTCTGGACCAGTGGTGGCGATCAGGTGGTCGGATGGGTTGATACCAACAAATTTTTGGAAACAGGCGACTCGGCTGCTTCTCAAGGTTGGTCTCCGTTAATTCTTGATATCAATGCAAATGGCCAGATCGACGAATGGGTCGAGCCAGATGAAGCGATTGATCCTGCAAAAGACAAGCGTATACCGGCAGATTTTTATGCGGTTATGCCTAATCCGGCAGATGGTTCGGTGTGGGGTACTAATGCTTTCGCGTTCCCTGGAGCTTTGATTCGGTACGATCCCGTGACGGGGCTTGGCGAGATTTTTCGTCCACCATTACCTGGTTTTGGTATTCGCGGCGCCGACATTGACCGAAATGGCGTAATTTGGGCGTCAATGGGCAGCGGGCATATGGGCGAATTTGATCGCCGGAAATGTACTGGCCCATTAAACGGCCCCGAAGCGACTGGAGATCATTGCCCCGAAGGGTGGACTTTTTACGATTACCCCGGCCCGGGTTTTGCCAACTATCCCGACTTCAGTGTTGAATCAAGCTATTATACCTGGGTGGATCAGCGCAACTCTCTCGGCTTGGGAGACAATACGCCCATTTCGACCGGAAATCTGTTTGACGGTGTTCATGCGCTGGTGGACGGCGAGTTCGTTACTATGCGAATACCGTACCCATTGGGTTTCTACAGTAAAGGCTTTGAAGGTCGCATCGATGACCCAGATGCCGGCTGGAAAGGTCGTGGCTTATGGGTGCCAGAAGGTGACCGCACTCCGTGGCTCAAAGAAACCGGCAAAGGATCTCGTCCGTTGGTTGTTCATTTCCAGATGCGGCCTGACCCGCTGGCAAATTAGCGGTTTGCGGCCAAGTTGTAAAAGCTTAATGGGGAGGGAAACCCATTGAGCTTACTAGAAAGCGGCTTCAATGGAGTTTGACCTTTATTGGTTCATCATTGCTTCACGGCATGTAGGGTTGGCTGCTTTCCTTTGCATTTAAATAGTTGGACGTAATCTGCAAGGATGTTTATCCTCGCGTATCTCTTAATTATGGGTGAATAAATGTTATTTCGATCTGCTGCTCTATTAACCGTTTTTCTGACCTTTTCTGCGGAGGCAGTTTTTGCCCAGGCAGTGCCACGTACGGTTAGTGGAAAACCCGATCTTCAAGGTATTTGGCAGGTTCAGAATCGAGCGTCCTACAACTTACTGAGTCACACGGCACGACAGGATATGCAGCCGGGCATGGGGGTCGTGGTGGGCGATGAGATTCCGTATCAGCCCTGGGCGGCTGAGCAGCAACTTGCCAATTTTGAGAATCGGCAAACGGATGATCCGTTATCAAAATGTTTCTTACCAGGTGTTCCGCGCATCATGTACATGGAGCACCCTTTTCATATCTTCCAGACCGACGAGCGTGTTGCAATCACCTTCGAATGGACGCAGGTTTTTCGGCATATTTATACCGGCGGCCAGCAACAAATGTACCCCGGTATAGAAATGTGGATGGGTGATTCACGCGGCCGTTGGGAAGGCGATGTGCTGGTAGTGGAAGTCATTGATCATAACGACCAGACCTGGTTCGATGCTGCCGGGAATTTCCACAGTAATGCGATGCACCTGACCGAGCGTTATCGAATGCTCGACGAGAACACCATTGAGTATGAAGTAACCATTGAGGACGAGAATGTATTTACTCGTCCATGGGTAATTCGTATGGCGTTACACCGCCAGACGCATATGGATCGAATTCTTGAGTATCAATGCCAGAGTGAAGTCGAAGAGGCTAATGGTGACTTCGAGCGTGACGTTCGCACCTGGTACCCGGCCACAATACCTGAAGATAACGAACCATTTGATGCTGATGCAGGTGTCGAATTGCCAGAACTGACTGTGGCAGCCGACATTCCACGGCTGGCGGACGGCACACCAGATATAAGCGGTTATTATTTGGCCGACGGCGGTGGTTCGAATTATGGTCTGGAAACGTTTTCAGATCGCTTCCTGTTGCCCGATTCACGCGGGGTTGTTGTAGACCCTCCTGATGGAATACTGCCTTATCAAACATGGGCTCGCGAAGAGAGAATTGACCGTCAGCGCCCACACCGTGGTTACGATGACCCGACAGCGCATTGTTTCTTGGGTGGTGTTCCGCGCTCCCATTATATTCCCGCGCCGTTCTTCTTTTTGCAGCCACCAGGGCATGTGGTGGTATTACATGAGCGCATGTCTTACCGGCAAATATTTCTGGATGGGCGCGCCCATCTTCCCGACCACATTCGCCTGTGGCAAGGTGATTCCGTTGGCCGATGGGAGGGCGATACGTTAGTGGTCGAATCGACAAATTTTAATGGAAAAGCCTGGCTTAATGAGGTGGGCGACGTAGTTAGCCACGCCCAAACAGTGATTGAGACGTTTACACCGGTTAGCGCAGACCAGATAATCTATCGTGCGACGGTCAGTGATCCTATCGCCTATACGCGACCCTGGACAATGGAAATGCCGTTTAATCGGGAAGATCAGGAAGTACTCGAAACTGCCTGTCTGGAAGACAATAACGATCTTGGGCATTTGAAGGATGTCCGTGATGAATATCGTGCTGCACAAAACCAGGAGTAACAAGATAATGAAAATATTAACCGCTTTTTTTATTTTAGTGATTGGAATAGCCAGCGGTAGCACCTCGGCTCACCATTCTTTTGCTGCAGAATTTGATAACACCAAACCCGTACAATTGACTGGTACGGTGACCCAGATGAAATGGTCCAACCCTCACGCCTGGGTGTTTATCGATGTTGAGGATGAATCTGGCGATGTGGTTAATTGGGCGCTGGAATCGATTTCGGGCAACGTTCTGCTGCGTCGAGGTTGGCGCAAAGCAGATTTGCCTGTCGGCACTGTTATACAAATAGAAGGTTGGCAAGCTCGAAATGGCACCCCGACTGCGAGCGCATTTTATGTAACCTTAAGCGATGGTCGGCGATTGTTTGCCGGTGCGGGTACGGCAAAACCAGCAACTGAAGAACAGGAATAGGCTTTGTTTTAGCTTATTTAGTACACCTGCGGCTATAAGTCTTCCGGCAGTACGATACCGTATTCACGGCGATTTTGACGCCATAAATCAATCATGGTGGCGCGCATTTCTGGGTGCAGTATGGAACCGGGTGAATAATTGTCCCGTGTCGACGAGGGTATCGATATTTGGTGTGCGAATGTCGCTGCCGTAGATGCCAAGGTCTCCGTAGCCGAGGTCGTCAGCTATGATGAGAAGAATATTGGGACGTTCCTGCGCCCAGATCGGGGGATTGAAAGTCGCCAACAGTACCAGTACAAGCAGGGCTTGCCGTTTTCCCCATTTCATATAATATCTCGTATACTCAATAAACACCTTGGCTTTCCTCAAGTTGGAACTGATGGTTGGATGTAATAGTTCATTATTAACACTGAAAGAAGCCAAAGTTATATAAATTGATGTCCAGCTTCATTGTTTGGGATGAAACATCAAACTCGAAGATCGAATTAAAAACAAAGCTTTATACCCAGAGTTACGAGCTTATTGAGAACGAGTGTGTGCCGCCGCTGCGCGAAGCACCTCAGGCTGTTTGGCAACAATAATGAGGAACACTATGTCTATTTTAACTTATGTATATTCCAGAAGATCAGGTGCGTCACAGCAGCGGATGAGTTCCAAAGTCAGAGTACTGGCTCGAACCATAATGATGAGTATTCTTCTTGTTGTTAGCGCTATCTCTCACAGTCAGGAGATCTCTGCCGTAGATCTTTCTGGAGTTTGGAGTACCAACAGCCTGGATGTTTTGGAAGATCCGGCCTGGGATACCGTAGGACATTTTTCTTGCGCGTGCACTGCGGAAACATACGAGCTTTTGCGCTCGTTTTTGAATGATCCCGCTAATGATCAATTATCTGCCGAAGAAATCGTGCTGGCGCTGGAGGCGCACACACTGGAAGTTATTGAAGATTACCTGACTGAGGCGGGTCAAACCGTTGCTGAAGCGTTTGACTTTGCTGATGACCCGGCGATCCAGTGTGAGCCCTTTGAGGCGTTTAGAACGGTTATGCACGCCGACCCAATAGAGTTCACAAGTTATGACGACCGTATCGTGATCACCGGCGAGGATCTAACCAGTGTGCGTACTGTTTACTTGAATAGTAGCCATCCAGAGTCAGCACAAAAAACCAGTGCGGGGCATGCAATCGGTTGGTTTGAGGGGCGCACATTCGTGGTGGAGACCGTTAATGTTGCTGCCGGCATGGTCGACGATCAGCTTGGCTTGCATCACAGTGAGCAGGCAATAGGTACTGAACGTTATACACTTAGCGAAGATGGAAATGTTTTAAATATGATCTTTACACTGGATGATCCGGTGATGCTCAAATCTCCATTAGTTATCGAGCGTCCGAGGGTCCTCACGCCGGGGGTAGCGCTCGACCGTGCACCTTGTGAAACTATTGCTGGAGAATATTAATTATGAAAAAACAACGACTATTTTCAATGTGTGGCACAGCGTTGCTAACCTTGTTGGTGACTCAATCTCTATCCGCACACCATAACTTTGCCGCGCACTACCGAACAGATGCCAATGTTACGATTACGGGCATAGTTACAGAATTTCGATTCGTCAATCCGCACGCCAGGGTTTATCTGGATGTCAGAAACGAAAATGGTGAGATAGAAAAGTGGATGGCTGAGGGGGACGCTTCAGTTGCTTTGCGACGCTCGGGTTGGGTAGCTGATGAGTTAAAACCTGGCGACCTGCTCAAGGTCGAAGGATACCCATCTCGCTCCGGAGAAAATATGCTCGGTTGGAACAATATTACCTTGGCCGATGGTACCGAGATTGGCGGTGGAGATGGTCGCTTGCTTGAAAAACTAAGAATTCTTGAAGAAAGTCTTGCAAGGTACCGACAACAACGCGGTTCTTAAGCTAATGTAGCGTCCTCTTATTCATCATATAGTTCAGGACACTACATTAGTATATGGGTCAGTTATCTATACTGATCGGTTCTCAATCAAATCGGGGGAATATTGACTATGGGCAAGTTCACAACACTTTTGGGAAGACGTTATTTGTCAATAATACTGATACTTATCAGTTGCTTATCGATTTCATCTCCGGTTTTATCTCACCATGCTTTTGCCGGTGTATTCGATATGAGTACTCAGAGCGAAGTGGAAGGCGAAATTACAAACGTCATTTGGCGAAATCCACATGTTCGTTTCTCGCTTCTTGCTACAGACGGGGTTAGTTGGGATATCCAAACTAATTCAGTAAGTATCCTTAGACGTATGGATATAACCACTGATTTTGTCAGTGTGGGAGACATCGTCCGGTTCGCCGGGTATGAGGCATTAGACGGTGGCAATGCGATGTGGGTTAACAATATGCTGTTATCTGACGGTCGCGAAGTCGTGTTGCGCCCCGGCGTTCCGCGCGTATGGACCGGAGAAAAGATCGGAAGCGAAGAATTATGGCTCACTGGTGGGTCTGCTATAGAGGAGTCAGGGGCTGGAGCGGCCAGTATTTTTAGAGTCTGGAGTACTCACTTTACCGGTGTTGATCGACAACTTTGGGATGAAGGTTACCAGTTGACGGAAGCTGCCGCTGCCGCTCAGGCAAAATACAATATGCTTACAGACAACCCTATTGCCAATTGCGAACCCAAAGGTATGCCCTGGATTATGGCGCAGCCATATCCGGTGGGATTTGTAGAGGACGGTGAAAATATTTTATTTCAAATCGAGGAATACGATACGGTTCGTACCATATACATGAATAGCCAGAAACCCGCTGACGTTGAGTCTTCCCGGTTAGGTTACTCAACAGGGCGATGGGACGGGGCGATATTGGTCGTGGAAACGAGCGATATAAACTATCCGGTTTTTAATGACAGTGGCATCCCTCAGAGTGAAGAAATACATCTGGTTGAGCGTTTTATTCCCAGTGCCGATGGCAGGCGGCTGGACTACACTCTCGTCGTAGACGATGCCGCGAACTTCATCGGATCAGCAACGTTTGACAAAGCCTGGATATGGCATCCCGGCGAGCAAGTGCGTCCGTACGAATGTACCAATGGTTAATTATTAGAGTCGTTTTATAGTTTTGCCGAACAGATAGACGTCTGCTAATCACGAGGGATATATGTCTACATCAAGAAGAGATTTCATCAAAACCGCAGGCGCTGCCGCACTCCCTGCGCTGGCTGCAAATGGCCCAGTGCGTGCCCAGGATGCGGAATTTCGTCGCATCGCCACCGAGGAAACATTTGCAATTCCTGAATACCTCGAAGCCGCAGAGGCCTTGGTTAGGAAGAACCCCGACATTGAACCGGGCTGGCTCAATTATGTGAGTGGTGAATTACCTTTTTATGACATGGTGCTCAAACGGTTGGTTGATCTTGACGATGGGCGACTGGAAATAATGGATGCTGCGGGTGTTGATATGGCCGTGTTGTCGCTCTGGAACCCAGGTGTGCAGATGTTCGGTGCCGAACAAGGTGTTGAGCTTGCCAGGCTATCAAACGACCGGCTGGCAGCAGCCATCGAACGGCATCCAACGCGCTATGCGGGGCTGGCGGCAGTCGCTCCACAAGCCCCAGAAGCCGCCGCTCAAGAAATAGACCGAGCGATCAAGTCGCTCGGACTCAACGGTGTGCTGATCAATTCGCACACTAATAATGAATTTTTGGATGATCAAAAATTCTGGCCAATCTTCGAAGCGCTTGTGGCTAACGATACGCCGTTATACATACACCCCAGGCAGGCGCCCCGGCAGATGGCAGAAGCCTTTACCGATTACTCGATGGAACGGGCCCTTTGGGGTTACGCTATGGAAACGTCCACGCATGCGATTCGGCTGATTATGGCTGGTGTGTTTGATCAGTTTCCTGATCTAAAAATCATACTCGGCCATATGGGCGAAGG
>JABJKL010000203.1 GCA_018660405.1 Pseudomonadota bacterium
AATATTGTCAGCGACTCCAAACTGATCAATCGCCGCTATCGTATCGCCACCACCCGCAATCGAAAAGGCAGAGCTGGTCGCAACAGCTTTGGCCAAATGCTCAGTGCCACTTGCAAACTGATCGAATTCAAAAACACCGATCGGCCCGTTCCAAACGATGGTCCCCGCTGACGCAATTACATCGGTCAGCGCGCTGGAACTTTTCGGGCCAATATCGAAAATCATATCATCTACTTCGACCTCCGATATGGGTTTTAGCGAAGCCTCTGCCGATGCCGAAAACTCCTTTGCGCAAATCACATCGACCGGCACCGGAATAGCCGCACCACGAGCCTCCATTAACTCTGTTAAAGCCCTTGCTTCATCCAGCAATTCTTCTTCATACAGCGATTTACCCACCGGATATCCTGCCGCTGCAATAAAGGTATTGGCAATGCCACCGCCGACAATTAGCTGATCAACAACATTGGCCAGGCTGCGCAAGACCGTTAATTTAGTGGACACTTTAGACCCGCCAACGATTGCAACGAGCGGCCTTGATGGGTCGTCCATTGCACGGGTTAGCGCATTGATTTCCCCAGCTAACAATGGGCCAGCGCAAGCTTCAGGTGCAAATTGCCCGGCGCCACAGGTAGATGCCTGTGCGCGATGCGCGGTACCAAAGGCATCCATCACAAACACGTCGCAAAGTCCCGCATAGCTTTGTGCCAGTGTTTCGTCATTAGATTTCTCACCCGGCCAAAAACGCACGTTCTCTAATAATCGAATGCCGCTGTCGAGCGGTGTCAATTTCGAAGGATGCGCGTCCTCGAAAACCACTTCCTGCCCTAACGCATTCGACAAATAATCAGCAATGGGTTTTAAGCTCAGGGTATCGTCAACCTCACCCTCCACCGGACGTCCCAAATGAGACATCACGGTAACGCTCGCAGCTTCCGCTAGTGCCTGCAGCAGAGTGGGTAGTGACGCATCTATCCGTTTGGCGCTGCCTATATTTCCATCGAGCAATGGCACGTTAAGGTCTTGCCTGATTAATAAATGCTTGCCGGTCAGGTCAGTATTATCAAAAGTCCCAATCATTAAGAAAGCTATCTAAGCGAGCAGGCTTTTACTCTGCCTGAGCACATTATCGACAGTGAACCCGAAATACTCGAACAATTCTGCTGCAGGTGCCGATGCCCCAAAACTCTCCATGCCAATTACCGCACCTTTCAATCCAACATACTTCCACCAAAAATCAGCAGAACCGGCCTCTACCGCCAATCGCTTGTCGCAAGCTGCTGGCAACACCGCTTCGCGATACGCATCATCCTGCTGATCAAACACTGTTGACGAAGGCATAGACACCAGCCGCACTTTAACGCCGCCGTCACGTAATTGTGTGGCTGCTTCATGGGCGATACCCACCTCGGAACCGGTGGCGATAATAATGAGCTCCGGCAAGCCTTCGCAATCGTTCAGCACATATCCACCCTTCTCGATATCGGCTAAATCAATATCATCCCTATTCATATGCGGCAGTGTTTGTCGCGAATAAACCATGCTCACCGGCTGATCAGTAGACTCACAGGCAAACTTCCAGGCCACTGCAGACTCCACCGCATCGCACGGTCTCCACACAGACGAATTCGGAATAAGCCTTAAACTCGCCATATGCTCCACCGGTTGGTGGGTCGGGCCATCTTCGCCAAGACCGATTGAATCGTGGGTAAACACGAGTAGTGTCGGCTGCTTCATTAGCGCCGCCATGCGAATGGCATTACGGGCGTAATCTGAAAAAACCAAGAACGTGCCCGCGTATGGCTTAAACCCGCCATGTAAGGCCAATCCATTCATGATCGCGACCATCGCAAACTCACGCACCCCGTAATTGATATAATTGCCACCGGCATCATCGGCAGAAATCGCCTTCGAACCACTCCAGTTCGTATTATTCGAGCCGGTTAAATCGGCCGAGCCACCAATCAACTCCGGCAGCAAACCTGCACAATACTCAAGTGCTCGCTGCGAAGATTTACGCGTCGCCATTTCTGGCCCTTCAGCTTGCGTATCGGCAATAAACTTTGCGGCCAACGATGCCCAGTTGGCCGGCATCGCAGCTGTCATTCGCCGCTGATATTCTTCGGCCTCTGCGGGAAATTCACTCGCATATTTCGAATAGCTCTCCTGCCATTCTGCTTCGTCCGCCTTTCCCCGTTCACACGCATTCCAGGCCTGAGAAATTTCGTCTGGAATTTCAAAAGCGGCATGTGGCCAATCAAGCCCATCGCGCAATAATTGAATTTCTTCGTCACCCAGCGGTGCACCATGACTACCCGCACTGCCTTGCTTGTTAGGTGCACCGTAACCAATCGTGGTGCGGCAACAAATTAGACTGGGCTTTCCTGTTTCGGCCATCGCCTTTTTGGTTGCGACATCTATGGCATCCGCATCGTGCCCATCGACACTACGTATCACGTGCCATCCATAAGCCTCGAATCTTGCCGCGGTATCGTCAGTAAACCAACCGTCTACCGGACCATCGATCGAAATATGATTGTCATCCCAAAAGGCAACCAACTTGCCAAGCTCAAGCGTGCCCGCCAACGAGCAGGCTTCGTGCGAAATGCCTTCCATCAAGCATCCGTCGCCCAAAAATATCCAGGTGCGATGATCAACCAGTTCGTAGCCTTCCTTGTTAAATTGCGCGGCGAGTACTTTTTCCGCCAACGCAAAACCGACCGCGTTCGCAATGCCTTGCCCCAGCGGGCCGGTGGTTGTTTCTACCCCCGGCGTCTCACTATACTCGGGATGACCCGCTGTTCGGGATTCAAACTGCCGAAAGCTTTTTATGTCCTCAATGCTTAAATCGTAACCCGACAAATGCAGCAAGGAATAAATCAGCATCGACGCGTGCCCATTGGAAAGCACGAAGCGATCCCGGTTATGCCAACCCGGGTTAGCCGGATTATGTTTCAAATGCCGGTTCCAAAGCACCTCGGCGATATCCGCCATGCCCATCGGCGCACCGGGGTGGCCCGAATTTGCTTGCTGCACAGCGTCAGCGCTCAATATACGTATCGCGTTGGCCATCAAACGCGCATCAACTGTGGTCGTCATCTAGAGCCCCTTCAACTTAGTATTGATCATTCAGCGAGCCGATAAGCGTTTGGCCGTTAGGCGAGGCTCGCAGGTAATAACCAGTTATTGCCAAGAGCCTCAACAACACGGACGAATGCTTATCGACTCGCCCGAAGGGAGTGATCCAGGTGATCCAATACGGCGTTGCAGTCCTTAAAAAGGACTCGCCATTCTCTGCGGACTGCGCCTTGTCTTGAATCATCTGAATCACTCTGAATAAGCCATACTAAGTTGAAGGGGCTCTAACGACTCCAACGTGAAATTAGTCAGAAATAATTATGAGATTGTATAGCTGGAATGAGCAAAAAATAGCGGCAAAATCAGCTAGCCGAACTATATACAATGCGGTCTATTTATAATAGATAAAACCGCGATTTGAACACCGACATTTATCCGCCTGATTAGCAATTCCCCGCCCATAGATTGATAATGGATTTATCCAATATCAAAAAAATGGGGTATGTAGGAATGAATACATCCAAACTAGCCGACATCAGCGAGATTGTGAGTTCGATTGCCATTGTGGTTACCCTTGTTTTTCTGACCGTACAAATGCAACAGAACACCCGGGCGATTGAAGCGTCCGCGAGGCAAGGGGCGGCGAACGCCGATGCTCAACAACTGATTCAGGTGATTAATCATCCTGAAATGGCCGCCGATATTTCAGAAATGAGCGATGCGACGGTTGTTAAGGTGCATTTTAATTCAATTCTCTTTATGCGAAACCGTGAAAACGAATGGGCACAACATAAGAGTGGCGTAATGGACGATGCGACCTGGGTTAGGTTACGAGCTTCTACTGCATACGTTCTTCAGGATGAACGAATGAGAAACTGGTGGATAAATGGCGGGAATATTTTGTTCGACCCGGAGTTTATCGCAGAGGTAAATGCTGAACTGCAAAAGACACCAGTTACTAACCTTGGCACAAAAGAGGCGCTTAGAGCTTTAATTCTAAGCCCCGCTGAATATCAAGAATTTCTTGAAGCGAATAAGCCCGGCGGATAATTGTCGGCTGATGGCGGTATACCTTGGGCTTTTAAACTGTGAAGGCTAAACTATATAAACACTAAACGAAATTCGGAGAAGGCTGTGACTGAGTGCGAATTTGTTGATCTGATGTCCACCCCAAGAGTAGAAGGCGTGAAAAAACTGTTTATTTTTCTGATTGTAATGACAGCAACGACCGTGTCCGCTCACCACAGCGAAGCAGCATACGATGCTGATTCGGTCGCTGCGTTTCAGGGAACCGTGACTGAATTTAGTTGGCGAAATCCACATGCCTATATAAAGGTTGAGACTACAAATGCTGACGGCACTCAAACTGAATGGCTGGTTGAAACGGGCGCTACCCCGTTGTTGGTGCGTAGCGGCTGGACGCCCGAATCGTTGGTGCCAGGAGACCGGGTCTCTGTGCGAGGGAGTCCGGCGAGAGACGGCCGGCCCAATGCATTGTTGCTGTCTATGGAGAAGGCCGATGGATCGGTTCTGGCACAATCTATTGCGTACGCAGTGGCAACCGGAAGCACCTCTGACTTATCGGGCGTGTGGAAGGGAAGCCGCACGACATTCGAAAGTTTCGCTGAACAATTACTTAACCGGCGACTAACCGAAAAAGCCGCAGAAGCCCAGGCGCAATTCGACCTTTACTCGGAGAACCCAGCCGCGGCCTGCGTAGCTGAACCAACGCCCACCATCGTTGCTCTTACCGGCGTATTCTTGACAGAAATCGAGCTTGGCGAAGATGTCATTATGATGCGCAATGAAAGATTCGATGTCGAACGGACGGTGTATATGGACGGGCGCGGGCACCCGCAGAGCACCGAGCGTACCGTGCAGGGCCACTCGGTTGGGTCGTGGGAAGGTGGCGGCACTCTGGTTGTAGATACAACACACTTTGCGGACCATAAAAACCCAACCATGGACGGCGTACCCTCGGGTGCGCAGAAGCATGTTGTTGAGAGATATACTCTGAATGACGATGGAACCGGTCTTACAGTGGGCATTTTTATGGAAGACCCTGAGTACATGGTGGAAGCATTTAACGTAACGTTTGATTGGACCTACCGGCCGGACCTACGGTTGCTTCGGTTTGATTGCGACCTGGAAGTAGCCCGCCGATACACGCGGCAATAGTCAGTTAAGTAGCACTTAGATCTTAAGATGGGCTTGAACTGTATGCGCGAAATTCTGCACAGCAGTTTCTAGTCGCTCTAGCGATCAACGAGCCACATATAGGTGCGCAGGAAAATTTTACGCGAAGACGTTTGCTGATCAGCGGGGAATCGACTTTCAATTGGCACCGGTTCACCGGACCGATAGACCGGTGTAAGATTACCCACCACGATTGCCGCACCGGCGTGAGCCCAAACACTGAAGTCTGCGCGAGCGTCGCCTGCGTAGACAAATTTTCTTTCCCCGAATACGGCGCACAATTCATATACCTTGGCTGGACCCTTTAAGTTGATTTTCTCACTGCTGGCCAACACTTGATCAAACAAATCCAGATGTTTTGCCACCGTTTGTGCCACCACCTCATTCGCCGCAGTTACTAAAACTATCGACCTGCCGCTGGCCTTTTGTTGCCTCAAATAATCGATTAAGGGTTCGTTCCACGGCAAGCTTTGCGGGTCAATTTGCGTGTGTGAAAAAACGAAGTGCTTTAAGCGCGCTCTATCACCGATGAGTGTCAGGCTTTTCAAAAACACTAAGGGTTTGCTACGCAGCAGCGCGACCAAGCCTTCAAACAAAGTATCGGTGTGGCACAGCGTACCGTCGAGGTCGACTGCAATAGGATGTTCTATATTCAAGGTTTATATTCGCTAATAATTTACGGCTTGGCCCCGGTTCCGGCATGGTTTTGCCAAATACCAGAATGACACGCTGTAAATCCATCCCTGGAAGCTCAACGCCAGCTCCCTGCTGGCGACGGTCATTCTGGTATCCGCCAAAACCATTCCACAAACTGAACGCGAACAACAGTGTATCGCTTTACATTGTATAATGACTTCTCTGAGAACACTGGATTTCCCATCTTAACAGGCACGAAATATGAGTATTAATATCGGCGTGATAATGGACCCGATTTCATCGGTAAATTATAAAAAAGACAGCACAATGGAGATGTTGTGGCGCGCTGCTGATCGCGGTTGGTCGATTCAATATATGGAAATGGGTGATTTGTACCTGGAAGATGGCCATCCTCGTGCGACGATGCGGCCGCTTACCGTTAAACGAGACCCCGATGATTTTTATCAGTTGGGTGCCGCTGCCGACAAATCGTTGACGTCACTGGACGTGATTTTGATGCGCAAAGACCCGCCGTTCGACATGGAGTATATCTACGTTACCTATATGCTTGAACGAGCCGAACTGGAAAACGTATTGATCATCAACAAGCCCGCTTCGCTGCGGGACTGTAACGAGAAAATCTTCACCGCCTGGTTTCCCGAACTCACCCCACCCACCCTGATCACTCGTAATAGCGAACAAATCAAATCATTCATTGCTACCCACGGCGACACGATTATAAAACCGCTGGATGGCATGGGCGGCACCTCAATATTTCGGCTTACCGCACAGGACCCAAATATTAATGTCGTGCTGGAACACATGACCGAGCACGATACTCGCTTCGCAATGATTCAAACCTTCCTTCCAGAGATCGTAAACGGCGACAAGCGCATTTTGATGATCAATGGCAAACCTGCCGATTTCGTGCTCGCACGTATTCCAAAAGAGGGGGAAACCCGGGGCAATTTGGCCGCTGGCGGCACGGGTGTAGGCGAGCCAATCAGCGAGTCTGATCGAAAAATTGCGAATACAGTCGGCCCCGAACTCACCAAGCGTGGAATTATTTTTGCCGGGCTCGATGTGATTGGCGACCGCATTACGGAAATTAATGTGACCAGCCCAACTTGCATGCGTGAGCTTAACGATCAATTTGGTTGTGACATTGCGGGCGATTTGCTCAATGAAATTGAAGGCCTGTTAAACTAGTGTATTAAAGAAGTGAAGGCTCTCACGCTACAATTAGACACACACAACACAGAGCGCCTCGGTGTCACGGCGTTTGTTTCGCTGGTTGCGCATATTGTCATCATTCTGGGTGTCGGGTTTACGCTTCCAAAAATTGCTTCGCAGCCCGAATTAAACAATACACTCGAAATTCTGTTGGTGAATGCCCCCAATTACCAAACAGTAGAGGAGGCCGATTTTGTCGCGCAATACGATAGCCTTGGTGGTGGTGAAGCCGAGACGGTCGCGCAAAGCCCGCTACCATTCGAGCCAGACTCTCAGGAACCGGCAGACAGTCTGCCCGCACCCACCGATCTGAACGACAACCAATTGCCCGATATTCAAACAGTAGACGACCCGCAAAATACGGCGGAGATTGAAGAAGCATCAGAGCCCACTGAACCTAACGCCATCACTGAACCCGCACCAAAAACTGCACAAGATGCCGCCGCAAGCGAAGCCGCTGTAGAACGCCGACGTCTGATTGCCCAAATTAGCCAAAACTGGCAGGAATATCAGAAAAGACCGCGTCGCACGTTTCTTTCGCCCAGCGTTAAATCAGATGTCGCCGCCAACTATATGGCCGTATGGCGCGAGCATGTGGAAAGCGTTGGCAATAGCAATTACCCAGACCGCGCTCGCCTGGAGAGCCTTTCTGCAGAACTGGTAGTTGATGTTGCAATCAACCCCGATGGGAGCATAAATAAAGTAGACCTCATTAAACGATCTGCCTACCCATTTCTGAATGATGCCGCTATTCGGTTCATTGAGTTAGCCAGCCCATTTGCTCCATTCCCCGAGGAATTAAGAGCAAGCAGCGACATTATACATATTACTCGCGCTTTCCATTTCCTCAACGGCGAGTTGAATACTCGCGCGATCGAACGCTACGGATCAGAATAGTAGACGCAATGAATCATCAATCAGACCAAGAGTTTTCACTGGCAGGGCAACTACTGATCGCAACCCCCGGCATGCTGGACCCCAACTTTGTACGAACGGTCAGTTTAATTTGCGAGCACGACCCACGGGGAGCTTTAGGAATAACCATCAATCGACCATCCAGACTAACACTGGCCGACGTTCTCATAGAAATTGGCATTCCCATTAAAGATGAAGTCTTACAAGAGCCCCTGACACAAAATCAGGTTCTCTACGGTGGACCGGTGCATTCGGATCGAGGCCTGATTCTTCATAATGGCCACGGCAGCTGGGAATCTTCGATAAAGATCAGCGGCCATCTAAATCTGACCAGTTCCAGGGACATACTGGAAGCCATTGCAAACGGAAATTCACCCGATCAATTTCTAATGGTCCTCGGCTATGCCGGATGGGGCGCTGGTCAGCTAGAACAGGAAGTTTTAGAAAATGCCTGGATGCAAGTTCCGGCTAACGATCAGCTACTATTCAAAACAAAACATAGCGATTGCTGGAGCGCAACCGCCGCGACCCTTGGAATTGACATCAACCAAATGTCTGTTCAGGCCGGCCATGCTTAGCATCGTCTTGTGCCGAATTGTTCGAGTATGTTGCGTGAAGGGAGCTACGAATTGAAGGGATTAACGGTTATGTCCTTTGATTTTGGGCTCAAACGCATTGGTATCGCTGTTGGACAAACCGCCACCAACAGCAGCCGGCCACTTACCACCATTAACGCGAAATCCGGCAGGCCAGATGCAGTTGCACTGAAACGAATACTGGACGAGTGGAAACCCGAACTCGCCATCGTTGGTCAAACATATTCCAGCACACCGGATACTCAAACGCCCCGTTCTTCAGATCAATCCAGTAACAGGCGTTTTAGCCGATCTTGCAAGGCATTTATTAAATTACTTCAGTCACAGCACGCTCTGAGGGTCACTGTCATTGATGAGGCTCTTACAACTTCGGCGGCGAATCGCTCATTGGCCGAACAGGGTGTTAAAGCGCATAATAGAACTGGATTAAGAGATCAGTATGCCGCGATGGAGATACTGACCACCTGGATGAACGAGCAGTAAGTCGTGAGCAACACACCCAACATTCCTGATTTTGAGACCCTGCTAAACGCTTTGGTAGAGGCGCTGGATACAGCAGCTTATTCCGATACCGTTTTGGTCGGCATTCGTCGCGGCGGAGCCTGGATTGTTGATGAACTACACACACGGCTCGGGCGATCAGAACCACCCGGCTATATAGACATCAGCTTTTACCGTGACGATTTTGCGATGATTGGATTGCAACCCGAGGTGGGTGGTTCAGAATTACCCATGAGTATTGATGGTGCACACGTGATGTTGGTCGATGATGTTATTCACACCGGACGCACCATAAGAGCAGCAATGAACGAATTATTCGATTGTGGCCGTCCAAAAAAAATCAGCCTGGCAAGCTTAATCGAACGAGAGGGCCACGAACTGCCAATTAGAGCAGATATTTGCCCTTTACAGCTTTCCCTGAACCCCAATGAACATGTAAAATTGCTCGGCCCTGAGCCCTTGGCTTTTGAGGTAGTAAAACGAAAGTGAAACGAAATTGTGAGAAAAAGTGAGCAGTAGCGGTTTACGCGACTCGCATATCCAATTAAACGAGGATGGAAGCTTAAGACACTTCCTGACCATAGACGGTCTTTCCAAATCTTTATTAACCGAAATCATGGATACCGCTGAGCGGTTTATTGATTTCGGGCAGCGCAAAATAAAAAAGGCACCGCTATTACGCGGTTACACGATCGTTAATCTGTTTTTCGAACCTAGCACACGGACACGCACAACATTTGAAATAGCCGCCAAACGTCTATCTGCTGACGTTATTAATCTGAACGTGCAGCGCTCATCATCCACAAAAGGCGAGACCCTGCTGGATACCGCGCGCAACTTGCAAGCAATGCACGCTGACATGCTGATCATAAGAGACAGTCATGCGGGTGCTGCGCACCTCATCGCCACGCATCTGGGCGATCAAGTTCAAGTCGTTAACGCGGGCGATGGACGTCACGCACATCCTACCCAGGCGATGCTGGATATGTTCACTATTCGCCAGAACAAACCGGATTTTTCTAAGTTAGCGGTAGCGATCGTCGGCGATGTTCTTCATTCTAGAGTGGCGCGCTCGCAAATACAGGCGCTAGGGGTGCTTGGCGTACCTGACATTCGAGTCATCGGGCCGAACACCCTTATTCCTACTGATGTGGAGTCGCTTGGAGTCTCAGCTCATACGTCAATGGACAGCGGTTTAAAAAACGTTGATGTGGTCATCATGCTGCGCCTGCAACGAGAACGTATGACCGGCCAATTGATCGCCAGTGAACAGGAATACTTTAAAATCTGGGGACTTACCCAAGATCGGTTCCAAATAACCAACAAAGACGCCATCGTCATGCATCCGGGGCCGATCAATCGCGGCCTGGAGATATCATCAAGCATGGCAGACTCGTCAAGCTCTCTGATTTTGCCGCAAGTGACCAATGGCATCGCCATTAGAATGTCCGTCTTGTCCATGGTGATGAGTGGTTTTGGGAGTGCAGGAGAGAGTACAGACGACGGGGTAGGCGAATAATGCGTATTGCTATAACGGGTGGATTACTGGTCGACCCAAAAACCGGCACGGAAGAAAAGCAAAACGTATACGTCAACAACGGTGTTGTTGAATCTATTGGTAAAAACCCCAACGGGCAAGGCGAAAAGATCAAAAACATTAATGCGAAGGGGTTTATTGTTTGCCCTGGCCTTGTTGATCTTCGCGCCCGCATGAGAGAGCCTGGCCACGAACACAAAGCGACATTGGCGAGCGAAACCCGCGCCGCCGCCCTTGCCGGCATCACCAGCTTATGCATGCCACCGGACTGCATTCCAGCCATCGACACCCCGGCAATCGCTCAAATGATTCAGCAGCGCGCCCACGAACTGGACCGCACCCAGATTTATCCCATCGCTGCGCTAACGCATGGCCTCGCGGGCGAAACGCTGACCGACATGAAGGCACTGGTAGATGCTGGGTGTATCGGAGTGAGCAACGCATTAACACCTCTGAAAAACACATTGGTTATGCGTCGCGCACTGCAGTATGCGAGCACCTTTGATGTGCTGGTTTTCATGTTTCCACAAAATGCCAGTTTGCGCGGAAATGGTGTAGCTCATGAAGGCCGTGTAAGTACGCGACTTGGTTTGCCAGCATCTCCCGTCGCTGCTGAAATCGTTGGCCTTGCCAGAGATCTGGCGCTGGTTGAAACAACCGGCGCACGCGCCCATTTTTGTGGCATTAGTAGTGCACGTGCCATCGAAATGATCAGCGAAGCACGTCTACGCGGCCTATCAGTCACCGCAGACGTAACCATTGCCCACCTACATCTAACCGAAGACAGTTTGCTTAGTTTTGATACCAATTGCCACGTGGAACCGCCGTTTCGTAGCGAGCAAGATCGCCAGGCACTAATGCAGGCCGTTGCCGACGGGACCGTCACCGCCATCTGTAGTGATCATCAGCCTCATGAGCCAGAGGCAAAACTCACGCCCTTCAGTGAATCTGAACCCGGCACTTCGAGTCTTGAAGTACTGTTGCCACTGGCCTTGGCTAGCGGCCGGGAATCGAAGATTCCGCTCAAGGAACTTATAGCCCGGCTGACCATAGGTCCCGCTGAAATTTTGAACCTCGAGGTTGGCAAAATCACCGTTGGGAGCCGCGCCGATATCTGTATTTTTGATCCAAACGAACAATGGGTTCTAGAAGAAAATTGTATAAATAGTGCTGGAAAAAACAGCCCCTTCCTTGGTGACACGCTGACGGGCAAAGTAAAGCAGGTTATTGCTGGCGGCAGGCTGATGATGGACGAATCGCCTGCATAAGTTCGCCATAGGGCTAAATCGCGTTACGGGCTATTATCGTTACTGGCTGTCATCAAAGGTAACGTCAGATAGTGACTCACCCAGTTGTTCGGCGTCTACATCCTTACCTTGTAGCTTGATTCGCAGGCGTAATTCATTTTCCGACTCAGCTGCAGTCATCGCGTCCTCATACGAAATCAGATCCGCCTCGTACAGGCCAAACAGAGACTGATCAAAAGTCTGCATTCCCCATTCCTCAGAACGCTCAATGATTTCTCGCAATTCGTCCACTCGGCCTTCTTTAATGAGTTCAGCCACCAGCGGGCTGTTAATAAGCACCTCGACCGCTGGAATCCTGCCCGACTTACCCTTAATAGCCAACAATCGTTGCGATACGATGGCATGCAAATTCATTGACAAGTCCATCAGCAATTGGGTTCGTCTATCATCAGGGAAAAAATTGATAATTCGGTCCAAGGCCTGATAGGTGTTGTTGGCATGCAATGTGGCCATGCAAAGGTGCCCCGTTTCTGCCAGGATTAGAGCGCTCTCCATGGTCTCACGAGTTCGAATCTCGCCAATTTGAATCAAATCGGGAGCCTGACGCATTGCGTTTACCAGCGCGGATTCGAAAGAGTCCGTATCAACTCCCACTTCGCGTTGAGTAATAATCGACTTGTCATGCGCATGTAAAAACTCGATGGGGTCTTCGATAGTCACAATATGATCACGAGAACGATGATTCCTGTACTGAATCAAGCTTGCCATCGACGTACTCTTGCCCGTCCCGGTACCCCCTACAAAAACAATCAAACCACGTTTGGTCATGGCCAGCTTTTTCAATATTTCCGGCAAACGCAATTCTTCGACCGAAGGAATTATGGTGGTAATAGTCCGGCACACCATTCCAACACTTCCCTTTTGCATAAAAACATTAACGCGAAAACGACCCGATTTCTTTTGGTGAATCGCAAAATTACACTCCTTGTTGTTCTCAAAATCGCGACGCTGCTCATCGCTCATAACGCTATATGCCAAATTACCAGACTCTTTACTCGTCAGCACCTCAGCATCCTTTATTGGAAGCACTTCTCCATCAACTTTTAACGAAGGCGGAATTCCCGCCGTAATAAACAGGTCAGACGCACCTTTTTCGTTCACCAATTGCAACAATTTGGTCATTTGCATAGTGCTATCTCGCTTCTTGTCAATTCAGGTGAAACCAGTATTCCTTCAACATCATATTGAAGGAATACTAGAACTTGGATTTATCGACGGCCTTCTCGCTAGCATCACGAGGCGATACCAAGCGCTGGCTCACAAGCCCTTCCAAACATTGATCCAGGGTTTGCATACCATGCGCCTGACCGGTCTGGATAGTTGAATACATTTGCGCCACCTTGTCCTCCCGAATCAAGTTGCGAATAGCTCCAGTAGCCATCATGATTTCATACGCAGCAACCCGGCCACCGCCAATTCTCTTCAACAACGTTTGCGATATAACGGCTTGCAATGACTCCGACAACATTGACCTGACCATGTCTTTGTCGGCCGCAGGATATACATCAATAATTCGGTCGATCGTCTTTGCGGCTGACGTAGTATGGAGCGTACCGAACACCAAATGACCCGTTTCTGCAGCAGTAAGTGCGAGACTGATAGTTTCCAAATCCCGCATTTCGCCGACTAAAATCACATCAGGATCTTCTCGCAAAGCGGAGCGCAACGCATTCTCGAAGCCAA
>JABJKL010000204.1 GCA_018660405.1 Pseudomonadota bacterium
ACGGGCAGCGGCATGTAGTGGAATTGGATTGCGCTCGCAAGGTTGTTAAACACGCGGGTGTTACCGATCACCGGGTAGTGACCATTGATATTGGTGGTTTTGGTGGGTCGGCGCTGACCGATGATGCTATTGATGTGCCTGATTATAACGCTATGGTCCAAGAGGTTGGTATTCCTGTTACCTATGTTCCGGCGCGCAATACGATACTTTTATCCGTCGCTTTGGGGCTTGCAGAGGTGATTGGTGCGCAAGATATTTTTATCGGCGCGAACGCTGTCGATTATTCAGGATATCCCGATTGTCGGCCTGAGTTCATTCGCGCTTTTGAGCAACTCGCCAACGTGGCGACCAAATGTGCCGTAGAAGGTGATCCAATTCGAATTCAGGCGCCTCTTATCAATCTGACCAAGGCAGATATCATACGGCTGGGTATAGGGCTGAATATTGACTATGGACTCACTTCCTCGTGTTATAACCCCGGCGAGAACGGTGAAGCTTGTGGCCAGTGTGATAGTTGTGGGATTCGTGAAGCAGGTTTTAGTGATGCAGGTTACCCGGATCCTGCGACTACATGACGAGTAAACAAATTTGTTTAAGTATTGAGAAGCTTTCTGGCAAAGCGAGAAACGGTGCTCGGCCACTGTTTGATGGTCTCGATCTGGCGGTTGAATATGGCGAGAGCGTGGTAATTTGTGGTGCCAGCGGTTCCGGTAAATCGACCTTGCTGCAAATGGTGCTCGATGGCGTGCAGAGTAACGCTAGCGGAAAGATCACCGTCAACAAGCGGCAAACCGCCATGGTTTATCAAGAAGGCGCCTTGCTTGACTACTTGAATGTGCAACAGAATATTGATTTGGTTAAGCGTTTTTCTACGCGCAAAAGCTTGCTTGGCGCTACCGATGTAATCGCCGAAATTGGTCTGTCAGAAAGCTTGTTGGCGAGGCCGGTATCAACTTTGAGTGGCGGGCAGAAGCGTCGGGTAGCCATTGCCAGAGCCCTGGTTCGAGAGCCAGAACTATTCCTGTTCGATGAGCCGGATACCGGAATGGATTTAGCGGCGCTCAAAGATGTGGCAGTCGCGGTAAGCGATCGGGTTACATCAAAAACAGCAGCGGTCACCGTCAGTCATAACCCCTATTACATTGCTCAGATAGCAACCCGTGTATTAGAGCTTCGCGATGGCAAACTCACTGAACTGTTCAACTGGGGCACTCTGGTTGCTGGGGAAGCGGCTGATAGCGAGTCAGAATTTGAATCACGCTATCAAGCGTTAACGCAAGCCTTGGGGCAAATGCCCGTACCCATAGAAGATGCCTATACCCAGGTAAGTCTGATTGACCGTTTATTACCAACCATGTGGCTTGCGGGTTTATCGCAATGGCTATTCGGTGGTGCCAAATGTTTACAGAGCGTGTTAAAGCTAACCCCGTCATCGAGAGACTTTGTCAGTATCTTCTCGCGCACATTTTGGCAAACGTGCCTGAGCGGTTCGCTGTTTTACCTGCTGGTGGGCACTACGCTTGGGGCGACAACCATTGCTGTGGTTCGCACATTGGCTGATAACGCCTTAACCGGAATTATTGGCATGTTGTTACCACCGGTTCGATTGCTCGAAATGATGGGCGGTGCTTATGTGGTGTTCCTGGCGCCTGCAGTCGCATCCATGCTGTTTGTTGCGCGCTCTGGCAGTATTTGTAGCGGCTGGCTAGGTGAACTACAACGAGGCGGCCAGATACGTGCGCTCGATAGTTTGGGGGTCGATCCAGATAAATACTTGCGATTCCCCGTTACGCTGAGTGTTTTCGCAGCTTGCGTGGTGACGATTACGATTTTTGCTGCCGGAGTTTGGGGCGGGAGTTTGTTGAGTGCCAAATACCTGTTCGGCGTGGTCGAGCCATGGCAAATATTGTCGGTGAGTGGGGGCGATCTACAAGTAAGTCAATTTTGGTTAAAAACTGTTTTATATTCAACATTTACCGCTTTAACCATTACCGGCTTGGGTTTGGCACCCAAGGTTTCGGGCGAACAAGTTGCCCGCGATACCACCCGGGTGATTATTTACGCGACAGTAAGTGCTAGTGTGGCGGAGTTATTGTTCGCGTTGATATGAGGTCACCCGCTAGTCACGCATGAATTAATAACAGGTGACCTTGAATGTTGTTTGACACAGCACACATCTATAACGATAATCGCGCCTCGCTTTTCTGTAGGCGATCATTAAGTGGAAGCTATTTAGTGGGACAAGCAGGGCCGTTAGCTCAGTTGGTAGAGCATCTGACTTTTAATTAGGTGGTCGCGCGTTCGAGCCGCGCACGGCCCACCACTCAAACAAAACAACCGGCCTAGCGCCGGTTGTTTTGTTTGGGTTGTTGGTTGTTGACGAGTCGCCGCACCCAGCCCACGGCTATTTCAACGCACGGAGGGTTTGTATTCTGTGGGTACACGGTAGGTACACTGGGGAAGCTTCAGGAATATGCCTTGGTTGCATGGGTGAGTACGATTTAAAAAGAAAACGGGCGGAGAAACCTGTTCCTCGCCCGATAGTTAACCTTAGTCTTGGCCACCCTCACCACAGTCGGTAGTAGGGTCTGTGGGGTCACAGGTGGGAGGATCATCGGGTATCGCATCACAATTACCCTCACTGTCACCGTGCATATCGTGAGCAGGCCAGGCGTTATAACTTATGGATATCTCTACCACATGGCCGTGTGGTCCCGCAATGTGGCAGATGTCAATTTTGGGTTGTGGTGCAGCGTTTGCGATTCCAATGCTAGTTGCTCCCAGCAGAAGTATCCCGATAACAGCGGTAGCTCCCGACAATAGACATGGCTTTAATGATTTGAATTGCATAATAATCTCCCCTAATTTGATAATCGTGGCCCGCGATTCGAGCCGATGCCAAACACTATCAAGTTGAAAGGTAATGTCTAGTGATTTATGAGAAGCATATTATAACATCTTGTTTATTAACATGTTAGTTATCGGTTTTCCTATTTAGGTTGTGCTCAGGTATAGTGCGCACCTACCATTTTGTATTTAATCCCAACTCAAACCGCCTGCTTGATACTCAGTTACCCGGGTTTCAAAAAAGTTCTTCTCTTTGCGAATATTGGCCTGTTCATCTAGCCACGGCAGCGCGCATTTAGCCTTGGGAAATGGTTGTTCCATACCGAGCTGTTTGGCTCTGCGGTTGGCGATATAACGAAATTGTTCAATATGTTCCTCCGCTGAATAACCCAGAATAGGTGAACTTAATACATATCGAGCGTATTCGAATTCTGCTGCTTCTGCTTCGTCCCACATTTCACGGATTGCCCTTAAGTCTAGCGACAGATTATTTTCAATGATTATCTGCTGCACGGTTCGAATACCAAAGCCGCAATGCATGACTTCGTCGCGCATAATATATTGGAATAGTTCAGCAGTACCTTTCATTAAGCCTCTTCTTTGCAATGAAAAAATAGGGCTGAAACCGTTATAAAACCAGCAGCCTTCGAAAACTGCGGCGAAAAAAATGTAAGCGAGAACAAAGTTATTAAGCTCGTCTGGATCGTTCAGATCAATATTAGCCCGTAGAATTGAATCGATACGCCGATTGGCAATTTGTATTTTTCTATTGATCGCAGGGACCACGCGGTAACGATTATAAATTTCCTGCTGATCCAGACCTAGCGTTTCAATGCAGTGTTGGTAGGTCCATGTGTGTAACGCTTCTTCGTAAACTTGCCTTGCCTGGTATATTTGTAGTTCGGGGGCGGTCATTTTTTCCATTACCGCCAAACCGATATTACGCATTGCCAGAATGTCAGAAGTGGTTAAGTAAGAAAGTACGTTTTCATAAACATGTTTTTCACTGTCAGAAAGATGGTGTTTGTAGTCATAGATGTCCTGGGAAAGACTAATATCCAAAGGTGTCCAGTGGTTTTTGTTGGCATTGATAAAATAATTCCAGGCCCAGTGGTACTTAAACGGCGCTAGCTGATTGATGTCGGTCTGGCCGTTCACTACGCGTTTATCCTCGGCTCGAACAGCGGCCATTGATGACGTTGAGTTGACACCCGCTTGGCCTAAATTACCAGGGCTTGTCGCTCGGGCTAATGTATCTTCGGTTTCAGGTCTTGGCTTTGTATCGATAATTTTGCTGGAAACCCGGCCTGATGGATTGCCGTTTTCGTAAAACTCGCCCCGATTCATGATGATGCACCTCAAGGAAAACACAATATGTTGATGATAAGTGCATTTTATACACGATATATTGTGTTAGTCTAGTCAGAATTTTCGTTATTTATTGAGGCGTTACGTTTAATGTGCCCGGCTACTTAAAGTGATTAACTATAATTACATGCAACGGAAACTAATGAAGCTAAAGGCGGTTAGCTTCAGACCCGATAACGTCATGTATGACTGTTTAGCGGTTGCTGCGCAAAAATCGAGTGCGGTTCGTTCGGTGGTTAAACGGCATTGGGCGCAGGCGAAGAATCAGAGTTTGATCGACAGAACATTTGAGCCGATGGACCCCGCTGAGTTTGCTCTGCCTAGCGGCAATTTAGCCACACAACCACAACAAGTCCGCAAACTGTTAAAAGAGTACGGAATTTGTATTCTCACTGATTTTGTGGATCACCAGGTGGCGCTTGCTGCGGGTAGCGAGGTAACGGGTTTTTTGACCAATCAAGGGTTTTTGAAGGAAGGCAAAGTACCCCTTGGTAAGGAAAGCGACCGCTTGGAAAAACCAGATAGCGGAGATGAAGATGGTTATGGTTGGCAATATGACTATGCTCGATATGACAATACCGGGTATCGAGAAGTGCAGGCAATGGACAAGCCGTTTATAAATATCAGAAGCCAAAAAGTTGGAATTGAGGATGCAGGCAAGATCGATATATTTAGAGGACAAAAAATCGCGACTGATTTTGGACTGGACAATTTGTCGACGTGTTACGAGGCCGTTCGGCAAAAATCTGTGGTTACTTTTATAGAAAAACTTTCAGGTTATCGGGAGGTGCAGGCGAATTTATACTATGACGGTGGAGTGACTACGCCCCGCGGGCCACACATAGATAATAATCTTGAACAATACAAGATATTTCTCTATTTAACGGACGTGCTGGATGTTGAAAACGGCCCCTATTGCTATGTGCCAGGATCACACAAACGTAGAGATTGGATGAGTAAGGAGCGATTGCTTAACAGTACCAGTGACGATTACGTGCTTCCGACAGAAGTGAGTTCTTTCCCGTTCGACAGATATACCAAAATGTTTGCCCCTGCGGGTACTGCGATCATTTCACAGCAATCCGGTATTCATGGCGCGTGGCCACAGGCCGAAAATGGCCGCAGGGTACTTATCTTAGGAAACTATAATTAACTATAATTGGCTATAAATAGTGTCCGTGAGCATTAAGGTTTTCAACCGTTTTTGGTCTGTGTGCATCAATCTGTCAGAAAGTGATACATACCCAACACATTCTCGTGGAGCCATGAATAACCATTCCAGTCGCTATATTCCTCAATTTCAATACTTTCTCGCATCTCTTCAAGTGACTGGCCAGCGGCAATGCCCTGGGCCACCGCATTGCGCAATTGCTCAAGGTAACGCCGCCATTGGGTGACATCCGATGCGTCGCCTAATGGACCGTGCCCTGGTGAGATGAAATCGTATTCTTTGGCGGTGGCTTCCCACTGCTGAATTGCGGCCATCCATTCGTCGAACAGGCCGTTTTCGAAGTCCATCTCTCGATAAGGTAATCGCTGGAAAGTAACAAAATCCACAATGTGCATTGCTCGTTCTTCCGGGAACGTAATCACGCTCATATCCATTGAGTGGTTCATCTCACCCACCCAGGTCATATTGACCTCTTTGCCACCGAGAGAGATGACTGTACTGGTGGAATAAGTGGTTTCGGGTGGTCGCACTTCGCTCAACGGCCCACGTAACACCTCTGCGCCGTTTAGCATTCCATCACCGTTTGCGTCAAAGCCAATAAAATTGGCAAGCACAGCGCCGCTAGCTTCATCCTGCTCGATTAGGCCGTTGCCATTGGCATCCATGGTAGCGGCGATCGCGTACTGGCCTTCAAGTGGCAGCGGCGTAGACTCGGGCGGCATCGCCAGGTGATTTAGCATATTCTCGTGACCCACAAATTGGGCAGTATCTGCGAACACATCCCCGCCAGAAGCATGATCTCCATGGTGATGGCTGTACAGCACATAGCGCACCGGCACATCGAAGCGGGCGTCCAGCTCGCTCTTGAGCCAGCTTGCAAACCCTGTGTTGATCGGGTCGGTTAGAATAATGCCCTCATCAGTGACCAGAAACACCGTAAAGTGATTATTATTCTGGCCGCGATACAAATCACCGGTAATCTGTGTAATGGATCGCGTGGGTGATTGCTGTTGTGCGATGGTGACCGAGGACATGCCTAGCGATAGGACGAGCCCTGTCAAAGCGAGAATACGAATTATATTCATTGGTCTACTCCTTAAAGCAAATTAGCGGTTCAGCATAAAGCACTTATTTCAGTGTGAAGCTTGTTTTAGACCCGCAAGAGACCGCTGACGTCCAACAAAGCTCTTAAGTGCGAGTTGGTAATTTTGCCGTGCAGATTCATTCTCGCCGATAGCAAGGTAAGTATCGGCAAGTAGTTCCGCGGCGGGTTGAACCGGTTGGGCGGGGCCGTACTCGGGTGGTGCTGTGGCCTCAAGTTCTGCGGCCTCTGTCATAAGGGCAATCGCCTTTTCGGTGTTACCCGCAGCTAGTTCAATTTGGCCCTCCAGTTCGAGGTGTAACAGCCGCGGCACCATGGCCCGGCGATTGCGAACGGTGACGGGTTCCGCACCGCCGATTCCTACAAGCGCAGATAGCGCACCGGCTTGATCGTCTTTGCTAAGTGCGAGTACACCTTCTACGTATTGATCAGTCGCCACAAAAAATGGAGCCAGACCATCGTAATCAACAGAAACAGAGGCGAGGGCGTTGTTCCAATCCCCGGAATCGACAAGATAAGCTGCGCGCCCGGAGATAAAATTCTGTCGGTGCATCGGACCGCCGTAGCGGGATACCTGGTCCTCAATCAGCGCGACCTTTGCCGCTGCTTCTTCGGGCTTGTCCACTTGATTCAGCCCATAAATGACCCAGGTCAGGGCATGATAAGCCTGATTACCGTATTCATCTTGCGGACTGGCTTGACGCGCAACGGCTTCTTCGAAGGAGCGATTGTTCCGTTCGAGGCCAAGGTCCCACATGCCGAGGGCATAATATATGTGCGATCCCATGTGCAGCGCATGAATTGCTGACGGTGCAACCTCTGCGTAGACTCGGGCGGCTCTCAACCCCAGCGGCGCATGGGTCGGATCGTCATAGCTGTGAATGCTGTAGTGCAGTGCCCCGGGATGGCGCGGGTTGATAGCGAGAATATCCTCGGCGATCGCGCCCGAACGCATATAGAGCCTGTAGTCTCTACCACCGTGGCTGACCGTCAGCAATGACAACGCGTAAAGTGCAGCGGCATCAAGATCATCAGGGTAGGCCTCGTAGATTTGCTGCATTTCTGCGGAGTATGCGATCTCACGTTGTTCCTGACTGCCTTCGCCAAAAAGGGCTTCTATAGAGCGAAGATAGGCCTTTTCGCGTTCTGTTTCGAACTTGGCTGCACGCTCTTCCGGGGTGGCACCCAATTCCGCCAGTACTGCCCTCGAAGCATCCGTGTTGTATCGACTCCACAAAGGGTTTTCGTGAGTCAGTGCCTCACCCCAATACGTCATCGCAAAACCGGGATCGATGTCCCGAGCCGCGATAAAGCTCGCGCGCGCGTCCCCATATTCGAAGTTGTGGAGTTTCAGCAAGCCCTGAATAAACACTTCGTGTGCCTTTGGGTCACCCGAGGTAGGGAAGTCAGTAGTGCCATAAATATTAAATTCGCTGTCAACCGCCGATACTGCGCCGACCACGGCCAAATTCAGCATCAGGCCTGCAAGCAAGTTTGTTGTCATAGTTATTTTCATAGTTATCCCTCTTGATTATGCGATATTGATATAAGTATGAAGCATGCATTTATTTGGGGGGCAGTATACCGTCCCTGATCCAATTGATGAATATAAAGAAAATTATAACCTGTACCTCTGAATCTCGGCAGTAAATGGTGCTGCCATGGTGCTACACTAGCCAAGGGTTACCGATATGCGTTGTTACCGAGACTGGACTGAAAACACGCGCCGGTAAAAAACGATATGCGATCAATGAACCGTTGCTTTTGCTCCGCTCTTTTGCTGATGCTACTGATCAGCCACGCAGCGCTGTCATTGCACGTTACCAATTATCACTCGGCAGACCTGGCGAACTGCGAGCTATGCACGGGACAAGCGAATCCAACCTACGCCATTCCTCCATCGACGAGTGAATTACTACCGTCTGAGACAACTTTCAAGGTAAACACCTATTACGTTGCGTCGGTTGTGACGACTGCCGCACTCTTTTCTTACTATACGCGTGCCCCGCCGACTCTTGCCTGATTGACTTTTTTATCGCCGTTTGTCTTACAACAACAATCGGCGGAACTTTTTCAGATTAGGTAGGAGGTGGTGTAATGAGTGTCAGTTTACGCGGTTGCATACTATGTATGCTCACGACTATTTTCACAGACAATGCGCTAGCGCAAAACACGGATATTGAAGCTTTGCGCGTCGAGGTTGCTGAACTTCGTCAAGACTATGAGTCTCGCATTGCAGAGCTTGAACAGAGGCTGGAAATGGCAGAGCGCAGCTCGTCGGCTGCACTGGGTGCCGCGCCGGCGCCAGGCGGACGCAACACAAGTGCAAATTCAGCATTCAATCCGGCGATTGGCATTATCTTTCAAGGACAGGCGTGGAATTACGACAACGATCCAAAAAATCATATTGTTCAAGGTTTCCCGTTTGGCGGAGAGGCCGGACCGTTTGATGAGGGTTTAGCCACTGGCGAGGCAGAGATTAATATCAGTGCCAATGTCGACGACAAGTTTACTGCCTGGTTAACGGTACCCGTGGTTATCGAAGATGGTGAGGCGGGTGTCGAAATCGAGGAAGCGTGGATCGAGACGACGGCTTTGCCTGGGGGTTTTTCTTCGCGATTCGGGCGTTTTTTCTCCGGAATTGCTTATCTTAACAACAAACACGCGCATTCCTGGGATTTTGCGGACCAGCCCTTGCCTTATCAGGCGTTTCTCGGCGACCAGTATCTCGATGACGGTGTGCAGCTGCGCTGGATAGCGCCGACAGATCTGTATATTGAACTGGGCGCAGAGGTGTTTCGCGGAAGTCGATTCCCCGCAGCTGGCGCCGAGCGATCAGGTTACGGCAGCAACAGTTTGTTCGCTAATATTGGTGGCGACTTCGCACGGGATCATAGCTGGCTTGCAGGCATTTCGCATCTAAAGGCACGTTCGTTCGAACGACCCTCGGGTGCCAATGATGCGCCAATTTTGTTTTCTGGTAACACAGATACCACCATTGCCCAATTTGTTTGGAAATGGGCGCCCAATGGTAATTGGAAGCAGCGCAATCTGGTTTTTCAAACAGGATTGTTTTGGAACACTGATCAAGGCGAATACACTTTACCCGGTGGCCCAGTTCTCACTACTGACAACGATCAACGTGGCTGGTATGCGCAGACCGTTTATCAACCATTTCCCAGGTGGCGGGTTGGTGCGCGGGTTGACGGTTTGTCGAAAGATAGTATCGGCAACGGGTTTTCGGATAGTGTGCTTGCCGCGCCGGCTGATGATCTCAGGCGTTATAGCCTGATGGCCGATTGGTCGAACAGCGAGTTTAGCCGCCTGCGTTTTCAATACACCCGTGACGAGGCGGGCCCTGGTAACGACAATCAATGGGGACTGCAATACATCTTTAGTATTGGTGCCCATGGCGCTCACAGTTTCTAGCTGCGGAGGAATTATGCTAAGTAGAAAAATAGTAACTCTGAGTTTGATATTGTTGTTGCCCATGCCAGCGCAGGCTGAACTTGATATTTTTGCCTGTGAACCCGAGTGGGCTGCGTTAGCCGTCGAGATTGGGCAGGATCATGTAACGACTTATAGTGCAACAACTGCCCTGCAGGATCCGCATTACATTCAGGCACGCCCCAGCTTGATCGCGAAAGTGCGCAACGCCGATATCGTCATTTGCAGTGGTGCACAATTGGAGATTGGTTGGCTGCCGGTGTTATTGCAAAAAGCCAATAATCGAAGCGTGATGCCCGGAAGCTCAGGTTATTTCGAAGCCAGCAGTTTCGTCGAGCGTCGCGATGCCACAGCTAACGTTGATCGGGTACAGGGCGACATTCATCCTTTGGGTAACCCCCATGTACAGACAGACCCCCATAATATTACGCTGATCGCGGCAGTACTGGCTCGACGCATGGCAGAGTTAGATACTGCCAATGCGCAAGCCTACCAGATCGGCCTTGACGATTTTTCCGTTCGTTGGGATGAAGCGATCATAAATTGGGAAGCAAAATCGGCCCCATTAAAGGGTAAGCGTATAATCACGCATCACAAATCCTGGGTGTATCTGGAACGGTGGTTAGAGCTGGTTGAAGTTGCCAATCTTGAAGCAATACCAGGTTTGCCGCCGGCGGCGGGCCATCTCAGTGGGCTAGTATCCAGATTCGAAAATCAGGGGGCAGATTTCATTGTTCGTTCACCGTATCAGAGTGCGCGCGCCTCGAACTGGTTGTCAGAACGCACTGGAATTTCTGCACTTGAATTACCCCTAACGGTCGGTGGGACAGACGAAGCGACGGATCTGTTCAGTTTGTTCGATCACATCATCGATCGTCTATTGGAAGCTTCACAATGAGTTGGGAGCTGTTTGACTGGACGATCATTGGTCCGGCGTTTTTCGCGGGGTTAATTATTTTAAGTACACATGTGCCGCTCGGCCACCAGGTTCTGAAACGCGGCATTATCTTTATTGATCTTGCCATCGCACAGGTTGCCGGGCTTGGCGTTATTGCGGCCGACGTTATGGGTTGGGAGCACAGTGGTTATAAAGTGCAGATTGCCGCTGTCAGTGCAGCGCTAATCGTGGCTTTTGCACTCAATTGGACAGAAAAACGCTGGCCAAAGCAGCAAGAAGCGCTGATTGGCATTCTATTTATTCTCGCGGCAACCGGTGGAATTTTACTATTGGCAGGGAATCCGCATGGTGGAGAGCACTTGCGAGAGTTATTGGTTGGGCAAATCTTGTGGTCAACCTGGCCATCTTTAATACCCATCGCTGGACTTTATGCCGGGTTGTTGTTCGTTTGGTTTGCGTTCCGTGATCGTTTTGGGCCGTTGGGATTCTATGTGATATTTGCTATCGCGATAACGGCGTCGGTACAGATCGTTGGCATTTATTTGGTCTTTGCCAGCCTGGTTATTCCAGCGTTGGCAACATCACATTTTCAAAGCCGTAATCGACTGTTAATCGGCTATTTGATCGGTGCCGTATCCTATTTTACAGGTATTGCCTTATCAGCAATCTTTGACCTTCCGACCGGTGCGATCATTGTCTGGACCATGGCGGGCGTCGCGTTAATTGTTGGATTTACTCTGCAAGACAAACGCATCACCTGACTTCTGCAGAAACCCGAAGCTTTATCAGCCTTTTTTTCTAATACGAACCCAGGCGCCAACTACTGAGGTTATAGAAAATGCTAACCCCAAACCACAAAGTGAGATCACAACGATGTCCCAGAAGGGTCGATTGTTAATCAACACTGAAAAATCCAAACTGTGCAGTCCACTATATATCCATCGTTGAACACGATTCCTGGACGTTACTCGTCCGATAACCTGGCCAGTCGCTATATCAATATGAAACCAGGTAGACGCCGGGTCAGCAAATTTAACCCGTAAGACTGGTAGCGGACGAAACTGATCATGATGTGAATAATAGTAAGCATCGTATTCGTTCAGACGTTGCCGCACCAGAATTTCACTTGTGGGGATTAACTGGGCCACATTATTTTTTATCTGCTGTTCCAGGCCAAGAGCACGGGTCATGGATGACGTTGTACGCACATCATCTTGAGAATCGTGCATTGCAATATACGATTCGCCGCCCAACCGATGCCATGTAATTTGCTTGGTCTGCTGGTTTGCTTTTTGTTCAAGCAACCGCCGAATTTCATTTGCCGTTGAAAATACTGCTGCTGAGCGAGACGAATCTTGGGGTGTTTGATAGCGATTAATTTGCTGGGTAAAACTGGTGCCAGAGTCAAATATGCCCCAGGGGCCCATAGACATGAGACCGCTGAACATAAAAGTAGTTAGAAAGATGAGGCTCACTAGCCCAAGGATATGATGATATTTGGCGATTCCTCGATACGGCGTGATGTTTTTTCCTCGATAAGGATGCCGAAGCCGAAGCCGAGTCAATCCAATCACCGCGCCGGTAAACACAGACACTAATCCAATCAATGACAGGACGATAATCGTATTCACCCAAACGCCTGAGTACTTTCGTAGTTGAAGCGGATAGATCCAGTGTAAGTTGGAGCCCAGCCAATTCCACACACGCTCTTTTCTGGTGGTATCAAGTACCACCTGACCGGTGCGTGATGAAACATAAAGATGAGTATCTGCGGTGTCGCCGATTGCAATTAAATGTAGCGGCCGGTGGGCGCTTAAACTACTTGATATCGTCCACTGGTCCATCTCAAGGGTTTGCTGAAAGTGGACAGCAATCGGCTCATTAGTGTGTTGATTACGATAAAATATGCGTGCGGACTCGACTGCATGCTGAGGTGAGATTTCTGCTACCCATTCGCCGGAATCTGCATACATGGCTCGCCATGAAAATCCATATTGATTTAGCAAGTAGACTGGGCGAGAGGCAATATTTGTTAGAACCAAGGAATTGGTTGTTGGCCCCGCTTGCGTAATTTCATTCAAGCCCTCTGGAGAAATGGTGACGAGCGCGGGGTTGATTTCACTCCTGCCAGCATACTGTTCCTCAACAGTGAGTTCGGGATACCCGACATACATCATTACCACGCCACTGAAAAACCACATGGCAAACAACAGACACATAAATATCCCCACCCACCGATGGGTGAGATACAGTGTGGTTTTCAATTTCATTAAGTATTATTGATCAATCAGTATTCAAGTCGAACATCGCGTGTCACCCGCCTAGTGAGGGTGACAGTGTGGGTAACAGCCACAATACTTTGCTCGAAGCGTTGACTCAATCAGAAATTGTAGTCTGCTGTAATACCAAACGTGCGTCGTTTACCCACCAGCCAGGTTGATGAATAATAGGGAGAAGATGCGTAGAGTTCGTCAAACAGATTATCGGCACGCACTGTCAAAGAGAGTTTGTCACTAATGCTCCAGCGCGCAGATGCATCCACGACCGTGTAGGACGGGATAGGAATGCTCGGATGGAAGCGTTCACCAACATAGCGAGCATCGGCGATCACCTGAAGATTACTCAATGCAGACCACGCGATTCCAAGATTACCAGTTTCCTCAGGTACGTAATTTGGCGTGTCGCCGGTATCTGTTTCAGCGTTTAGCAAGCTGGCATTTCCGTATATTTGTATATTGGGATTTACCTCGAAGCTAAATCCCAGTTCCACGCCTTGCGAGGTTTGTTCGGGGATAGTGGTAAAGTCAGCAGGGTCGGGCGAATCGGGATCATCTTCGATCAGGTTATTCTTAACAATATCGAAGAGCGCCAGGTTCCAGTGCAATCGGCCATCCAGCAACTGTTGTTTAATCCCCAGTTCGATCTGCTCACTCTTGATAAAATCTGATTCGCGATTTGAGGCACTCGCGGTGACGATGCTGTTGCTTGGGTGTGTTGCGCCGGTGGAATATTGTGCGTAGATCGCGGTATTTTCGTTAAAG
>JABJKL010000206.1 GCA_018660405.1 Pseudomonadota bacterium
AAAGCCAAAGCCAGAGAGAATATGGTGCTTTTGAACGGCACGGAAGTTGCTTTATCGAAAAAGACTTTGTTGATCGCCAGTGCTTCCGGTCAGCCTTTAGCCGTAGCGGGTGTGATTGGCGGTGCGGCATCCGGGGTGTCAGGCGACACCGTGGATATTGTACTTGAAAGTGCCCATTTTACCCGTAGCGTGGTCGCTGGTAAGGCCCGAAAGTATGGTGTGCAGACGGACAGTTCACACCGCTATGAGCGAGGTGTTGATCCGTTGTTAGGTGGTGCGGCGATGGAATATGCAACGCGTTTAATTCAGGAAAATTGTGGTGGCAAGGCAGGAGCTGTCGTTGAAGGTAAAGGGCAGGTGCCGAATGTCGCTGAAATTAGTTTGCGGCATAAATACTTGTGTGATTTGCTGGGTTTCGATATTCCAGAATCCGAAGTGTATGAGTTGTTATGCCGAATATCTCCTGATGTTGCGCGCTCTGATGACGGTTGGACGATTAAAGCACCTTCGTATCGGTATGATCTGGCGTATGAAGCAGACCTGGTTGAAGAGGTCGCAAGAGTGTTTGGCTATGACCGTATACCGACAAAATTGCCGAGCTTGGTACCAGCGTCCCGGATAGTATCCGAGCGCGAGGTTGATGTTGCTGCAGTGCGTCGAACGATGATCGCTCGAGACTACAACGAAATAATCTCTTACAGCTTTATCGATCCCGAATGGGAAGCTGATTACGGCAGCAGCGAAGATCCCGTTGAGTTAGCTAATCCACTCAGCGAAAATATGTCGGTTATGCGAACCAGTTTATTGCCAGGTCTACTGAGTAGCGCGCTTCTAAATGTTAATCGACAGGTCGACCGAATTCGCTTGTTTGAAATCGGCAATACTTATCATTTGGATGCAAACGACGCAAATGAAACCAGGGAAATACAACGTCTTGGTGTAATTTGTAGTGGTACTATCTTGCCTTCTTCCTGGGAAGGGGACGTTCGACTTGCTGATTTATTTGATGTAAAGTCTGATATTCAAGCGATCTTATATTTGGCTCAATTCGTAAATACTTTTACATTCAGTGGGTTGGATCACAAACCTCTAGTCAACAATCAATCTTTGAGTGTTTATGTTGATAAAGAGAAAGTAGGTTGGTTAGGGCGTTTACAGCCAGCCTTGGAACGAAAACTAGGTTTTGAATCGCCCGTTTACGCATTTGAGTTAAGGCTTGATCGACTGGGTAGCCAGCAGTTAGCGAGTTATCAAGTAATATCCAAGCTACCTGTGGTAAAAAGAGATTTGGCTTTGGTGGTCAAATCCGATGTCGCCGCTGGCGATGTCGAGACAACAATAAAATCGATTTGTGGCGGGGAGTTTGCAGGCATTGAACTGTTTGATGTTTACCAGGGTGAGAAGGTACCCGATGGGTGCAAAAGCCTGGCTTATCGAATAACGCTTCAAAGTGTAGAGAAAACGCTTGCTGATGAAGACATTGACCGGGTTGTGACTGAAATATTAAAGCAACTTGCCCAAATGTACGGTGCGACGCTACGATAGCCATAGCGAACGCTGCTCAAAAGTTCACTAGAAATAATTAGAGATAAGAATAAGCAGGGGATAAAAATGGCAGTAACTAAAACAGAGATGGCACTCGTGCTCTATGAAGAGCTCGGTTTTAATAAGCGAGAAGCCAAGGATTTTATCGAAGAGTTCTTCGAGGCTATAAAGTCGTCGCTTTCATCAGAGCAATCGGTGAAGCTGTCTGGGTTTGGTAATTTTGGATTGCGTGAGAAAAATGCCCGCCCTGGTCGAAATCCCAAGACTGGCGAAGAAATACCTATTACGGCTCGTCGCGTGGTAACGTTTAAATCCAGTTTAAAGCTGAAAGAACGAGTTGCGGCTAATACTGAAAAACTCATTAGTCAAAACACTGTTTGATATGTTAAACTGGTTTATCATGCTCTTATAAGTAAATGATAAAAAAGAGAAACTATAAAAATATAGAGGCATAATATGTTGGATCACGGAGATAACGCGAACCTTCCGCCGATACCGAGCAAACGGTATTTTACGATTGGTGAGGTAAGTGACCTTTGCGCGGTTAAGCCGCACGTGTTGCGATATTGGGAACAGGAGTTTAATCAACTCAACCCTGTAAAGCGGCGTGGTAATCGTCGGTATTACCAACGTCACGAGGTGCAATTGATTCGTCGTATCCGTGGCTTGCTGTATGTAGAGGGCTTTACTATTGGCGGTGCACGTAATCAGCTTGAACAAGAAGTCTCTGGTGCTGGTGCGGTTGCGGCAGCACCGGGTTCCATGCGTAAAGAAATTATTTCGGATATGATCCGCGAGTTAGACGATATTATTAATTTGTTGGACGAAGAGCAGCAGTAGTTTCGTCGCTTGGTTTGGATAACGCCGAGCGAGAAATGTTGATTGAGAAGTGCTTGGGAGAGAGCAGGAAGAGTAGAAGAGGCAAGGAGCGCTAGAGCTATTTAAATCGAATTTTGGTAAACTGTTTTTACAGAGAAGCACAGATTTTACAGGGAAGCACAGAGCTACAGTTTCTGTGCTTTTCTTTTTGATTTTTCGGGGCGTAGCGCAGCCTGGTAGCGCACCGCAATGGGGTTGCGGGGGTCGGAGGTTCGAATCCTCTCGCCCCGACCATTTAATAAAAAAGCCCGCAAAGCGGGTTTTTTTATTACATTATTGAAGCAAGAGGATTGCGAACCGACAAAGGAGGTTCACGTACGCGTCAGAAACGCGTATGCACAGTCGCAGACCAGGCCGCCCGAAGGGTTTGTATCAGGATGATACAAATGCAATCCTCGCTCTACGCTAATATAGACGCAACGCGGGCCTATTTGTGTAAATCCTAGACCGATTACACACGGTCGCAACGTGGGACTTTTTATTCAATCGTGCGTATCTGGCAACAGTAATTTTACAGAGGATGCAAACAAACCTTTCAACCAGCCCCCATACCCTTTAAAATTCGCAAAATTAACCTAGCATCCTTACAAAGCCATGTTTGTTGGCCAATTTAGTCTGCATTCTACAAGCCCTCCATGAACGCCACTTTGCAAGGTATCGGTATGACGTCTGCGCGCACTCGCAAGCGCTTGATTGCTAACTTGTCTGATGCCGGAATTCGAAATACAAAGGTATTGTCTGCTATGCAGGATGTGCCGAGGCATTTGTTTGTGGACGAAGCTCTGGCAACCCGTGCCTACGAGAATACCGCCCTGCCTATAGGTTTCGGCCAGACGATTTCGCAGCCGTATATAGTCGCGCTAATGTGCGAGCAATTGCTTGATGTCGAAAAATCAGGGCCAGTGTTAGAAATTGGCACAGGTTGCGGGTATCAGGCGGCGGTGCTGTCTAAATTATTTGAGAAAGTGGTTTCTATAGAGCGTATTGGGGATTTATGTCGGCAAGCGCGTGATCGATTGTTTTCGCTAAAATTTCACAACGTGCATTGTATGCACGCCGACGGGTTTCAAGGTTTTATAGAACGTGGGCCTTACATTGGAATTGTAGCTGCCGCAGCCAGTAATGATGTGCCCGAGGCGTTGTTGAATCAACTCGCGCCCGCTGGGCGTTTGGTTATGCCGATCGAACGTGGCTCTACACAGTCGTTGATTGTCATAGATAATAATCCTGATGGTTTCACGGAGCGCGAAATCGAAACCGTTAAATTCGTGCCACGCGTTTCTGGAATAATACCCTAGTGCGCCTTCAACACCGCAATCCGTGTTGAAAGATTACTAATTTAGAACACTACGCTAGAAATTAATCACTCAGCATAGAACTATGATAGAACTATGAAGATGCGAATATTTGAGCCGATTTATCGGCAAGTGATGGTCTGGTCCCGGCATCGTCTGGCGCCGGTTTATTTAGGCCTGGTTAGCTTTGCCGAATCGTCATTCTTTCCAGTACCGGTCGATGTTATGTTGGCTCCGATGGTGCTGGCCAACCGCAGTTCAGCTTGGCGTTTTGCTTTGTTAGCGGCGGTGACATCCGTATTAGGCGGTATTGCGGGTTATTTTATCGGCATGTATTTATTTGATAGTGTTGGACAATGGTTGCTCAATACTTACCATGCGCATGACCGGTTTGAACAAGTTCGGGGTTTATTTGGTGATTATGGAATATGGATAGTATTTATTGCCGGGTTTACACCGATTCCCTATAAGGTGTTTACCATTGCTTCGGGTGTTATTGGCATGGCATTTCTTCCTTTTGTTGTCGCATCCTTATTCGGGCGTGCCGGTCGATTTTTTTTAGTAAGTGCGTTAATTTACTGGGGCGGGCCGACCATTGAGAAATCACTTGAAAAATGGGTTGAACGTATTGGTTGGAGTACTTTGCTCCTTATTGTTATCGGCGTAGGAATTTATAAACTAACTTAGTTTACTGATGTGATTAAGGTGAAAGTCGGGTTGACAAATTTTCGTTGTAGCCTTCCCTATATGCTGGGATGTGCGTTGGCGATTAGTGGATGTGGGACGCCAGTCATACCTGTTTTAGAACGCGACACATTGAGCGTGCAAGAAGAAGTGGAGCTCATGGGTGGCAGTGTGATTAGAATCACGCAGTCAGGCGACACACTCTATAGCCTGGCATTTGAGGCTGGCATTGATTTTCGAGAGTTGGCTCAATGGAATCGAATTGCCGAGCCCTACACCATCACTGTTGGCCAAAAAGTTCGCTTGACCAAACCGGTTGGTTTTACGGTGGCTTCGTCTAGCTCAGGAACCAATCAAGGGAACAATGATGGGGCTAGCCGCATTGAGCCAAGAGTATCGTCGCGTAGCGTAGGCAGTTCCGGCAGTTCAAGTACTCAATCTAAATCAACTTCTCGCACTACAGTGTCTATGGGGCCAGGAGCACCCGATTCGTGGCTTTGGCCCGTGGCCGGACCGGTGATTGGTAGCTACAATCCGGCAGTGGGCCGTAAAGGGATAGATATAGCCGGTGCGGAAGGTTCGATCATTAAGGCAACGGCAGGTGGTCGGGTGGTTTATTCAGGTACGGGTTTGCGTGGCTATGGAGAAATGCTAATTCTCAAACATAGCGACGATTACCTTAGTGCTTACGCGCATAATCGGCGTATTTTAGTAACAGAGGGGGAAACGGTAACGCAAGGGCAGAAAATTGCGGAGTTAGGCAATTCTGGTACCGACAAGTTTATGCTTCATTTTGAGATACGTCGTCAGGGGCAGCCGGTAGATCCAAGACAATACCTTCCCGGTGCTCCTTCAACATAATATTGTTATATTCAGAGTGATCCAGATGATTCAAAACAAGACGCATTCCGCAGAGAATGGCGAGCCCTTTTCAAGGACTGCAACGCCGTATTGGATCATCTGGATCACTCCCTTCGGGCGAGCTGCGAAGCATTCGTCCACGTTGTTGAGTCTCTTGGTAAGGGCCAGCCATTACCTGCGAGCCTCGCCTAACGGCCAATCGCTTCCCGACTCGCTGAATACAGCAATATTATGTTGAAGGAACACTTTCAAGGATAAGGAATAACATGGCCAATACCACCAACGAGTTCCCACGCATAAAACGTTTGCCCCCTTACGTTTTCAATATTGTTAACGAGTTAAAAGCGGCGGCGCGCAAGCGTGGTGAAGATATTATTGATTTTGGGATGGGCAACCCTGACCAAGCTACACCGCAGCCGATTATCGATAAGTTGTGTGAAGCGGCGCAGCGTCATGGCACAAACCGTTATTCTTTGTCCAAGGGGATTCCGCGTTTGCGCAAAGCGATATGCGACTGGTATCAACGGCGTTACGATGTCAGCCTGGATCCAGATACCGAAGCGATTGTAACTATTGGGTCAAAGGAAGGTTTGGCTCATCTTGCCTTGGCAACGGTAGAGCCAGGCGATGCGGTGTTGGTTCCAAACCCCGCATACCCAATACATCCTTTTGGGTTCGTCATTGCCGGCGCTGATATTCGTCATGTGCCGCTGACGTCAGATGTCGATTTTTTCGAAGAGTTGGAGCGAGCCCTTAGGAACGCCTGGCCCAAGCCAAAAATGCTGTTATTAAACTTTCCAAGTAATCCAACTGGAGATTGTGTTGAGCTAGACTTTTTCGAAAAAGTTGTTGCAGTGGCTCGCGAGCACGGGATATGGGTTATCCATGATCTTGCCTACGCTGATATCGTATTTGATGGCTACAAAGCGCCGTCTATCATGCAGGT
>JABJKL010000208.1 GCA_018660405.1 Pseudomonadota bacterium
ATATTGTTTTTTTCGTAAAACACCGAGGCACGAATTAACAAAGATTCGGCGTCCTTTTCACCGCTTAAGTAAGTTTTGGATAATGGCGGACGGTGGTACGGTAAATAGATGTCATCGCTTACTACGATAACGCGTCCTTCCCAGCCTTCATGTCGTAGGCTCGCGCCCAATTGTGAGGCAGCGTGGCCGCCGCCGATAATGATCGCGGTGTGGTCGGAATGCATGTGGTTGCTTATGTGGGCTCTTGCGCGAACTGTGCTGAGTGGCCCATGAAGCTATCAGTTTCAAGTAGCGCAGGCAATAGTCAGAGCTTGCGCATATTAAGCGGGCGTGCAAAAGTTGCAGGTTGAAAATTTCCTAACAATAGATAGTGCAAAAAAATGATTCGTAAAACTCTAGTCTTAGTCATTAAAAGGCTATTGCTGGTTTGTTTGGCTTTGATATTGCTTTTGTGCGGTGGCTTATTGGCTACTGATAACGCGTATATATTCACGGCTTTTTCGCGAACTTATATGTACGGGCATCGCACCGCTAATATTAATGACCATCAGGCGTTTGAAACCCGTGTTATTGAGGCTGCCGAGCAACAGCTTTGGCCCTTGCATGAGCAATATGGTGGTGAAGATTTACCTCAAGATTTAGTCGACTATCTCGAACAGTCGAGATCGGCTGCTTTCCTCGTTATTCATAAAGGCCGCGTGTTGCGCGAACGCTATTTCGCCGAATATAGCGAGACTAGCAAGACCAATTCTTTCTCGATGGCCAAAACCGTAGTCACTCTTTTGCTGGGTATTGCGATTGATGAAGGTTTGGTTGACGGGCTCGATCAGAAGATTATCGACTTTCTGCCGGAATTCGCAGATCAGGAATATGGTAGACAAGTAACGGTCGGCTCTCTATCTTCAATGACCTCGGGCTATGAGTGGGATGAAGGGTACTACAACGCTTTTAGCCCAACGGTCGAGTTGCTCTACGGTGATTCAGTCACCGACTTTGTGCTGGGCGGGCGATTTACCACGCTACCCGGGTCTAGCTATCATTATTCCAGTGCTTCTGTCCAGATTCTTGCGGTTTTGTTAACGCGTGCGCTCAAGCAAACAGACCCAGATACGACTCTAGCGAGCTATTTAAGTGAGAAGCTATGGCAACCGCTAGGCATGAACGCGAGCGGATTATGGCATCTCGATAACAGCGGCATGGAGCTGGCGTTCTGTTGCTTAAATACCAATGTCCGGAATTATGCCAAGCTCGGCCAGTTTATGTTGCAAGACGGCGTATGGGAAGGCAAGCAGCTGGTGCCCGCTGCTTTTGTCGAGCTAATGCGCACACCGCAAGCAGACGACCGATTTGGTTACTCCAGTTGGATAAATGAGAGAAATAATCCACCATATTATTCACTCAATGGCCACCTTGGGCAGTATGTAATTATTGTGCCGGACTATGAATTGGTGATTGTGCGGCTTGGTGAAATTCGCAGGCCCGAACAAGCGGCCAGACGATCAGGAGTATCTTTTTATATTGAGCAAGTATTGCCTTTGTTAGGTGTTTAACTCAATCAATACATTCACATTTGAGAAGCAAGTTCCGGCAATGCTGTGGCATCGCTTTCGTCGGTGCCCCATTCACCTTTTTTGTGGGTCGAAGCAAACAGCAGATAAATGTTCGGCAACACTATCAGTGTAAACAGACTGCCGATTAACATGCCCGCGACCAAAATGATGCCAATGCTATTACGTGCCTCGGCACCCGCACCAGAAACCAGCACTAGCGGGAAATGACCCATCACGGTGGCACCGGTGGTCATCAGTACCGGGCGTAGACGAATCGTTGCGGCCTCCCTTATTGCTTCATATTTACTGCGGCCAGCCATCTGCAATTGTTTAGCGAATTCCACGATCAATATCGCATTTTTGGAAATAAGGCCGACCAGCGTTATGAACCCAATTTGCGAATATATGTTGATGCTAGTCCAGCCAACAAAGGTGAGCATCATTGCGCCGCTAAGCGCTAGCGGTACCGAGCCGGCAAGTATCACGACCGGGTCACGGAAGCTGTTGAACTGAACCGCGAGCACAAGGAAAACAAATACTAATGCCAGGCCGAGTACGCCAAACAGGGTATTACCCTCCTGGCGTAATTGTCTGGATTCGCCCGCGTAATCGAGCGTGTAACCTGCGGGAAGTATTTCTTGCGCCGCTTGTTCCAGGAACGATAAGCCTTGCTCATTGGTAACGCCGGGACGCACAAGTCCGAATACCCTGAAAGCATTCTTTTGTTCAAATTTGCGTAAAAACCTCGGTGTTGCTTGTTTATTCAGGGTAGCTAGGCCCGAAAGCGGTACGCTGCTTCCATCCGGCGTTTGTATCTCAAGGTTCATTAGTGCATCGGGATCTGGTCGTCCGTTAAGTTCTAACATGGGGATCACCTTGTAAGCCCTGCCATCAAGGTCGAAGCGGTTGACGTAGTTGCCCGACATTAGCAGGCCGATTTGCTGGCTTACGTCAGACAGGCTCATCCCCAGATCAGCCACTCGATCGCGATTCAGGATAAATTCCCCCTGCTGGAGGTCGATTTGCAGGTCTTTGTCAGCCGTTATAAACAGACCACTGCGAATTGCCCTCTCCCGGAGTTGTTCCGCAAAAGGAAGCATATCTATCGGCGTATCGCCCGACTGAACTACAAGTTCTACCGAGAAGTTACCAGCGGTAGGCAGCGGCGCCGAGAGTATCGGAAATATCTGTAGCGCAGCGATGCCAGAGACTTGCTGAAATACTCCCGGAACCAGCTCATGTACCGAGTTCGGACGGTCATCAAAAGGATGAAATAGTTCGCCAGCGATGCCGCCGCCTGGACCGAGCACCTGCCACATACTTTTTGCACCCGGCAGCGCAGAGCCTATGTCAACAAGTTGATCGGTAGCCTTACTGGTGAATTCTAAAGAAGCCTCAGGAGGTGCGTTAATCACAAATCGTATAGTCCCCTGATCTTCTATAGGGGCTAGTTCTTGCTGCGAAAATAGATAAAATGGTGCTACTAACAAGGCAAAAAACAATGCCACGAATAGTATTTGAGGAGTGCTATTCAGGGTTCGGTCCAGTAAGCGTCCGTACAAGATTTCGAGCCGCGAAAGCGTGCGGTTTACTTTAAGTGTAAAGCGACTTTCCTTACCGCCCTCAGCGCATACATAAGCGCTCATTATCGGAGAAAGAGTTAACGCCAGTATTCCTGAAATTATTACCGCAATCGCAAGCGTAAACGCAAATTCCTTGAATAACGCGCCTGTGAGTCCGGTTAAAAACCCGATGGGTGCGTAGACCGTCGCCAGGGTTAACGTCATTGCCACAATGGGTGATGATAGCTGACGAGAACTATCAAGCGCGGCTTGTGTGCGGCTACTGCCTTCCCGCATTTTACGTGCAACGTTTTCGACCACCACAATGGCATCGTCAACCACCAGGCCTACGGACAATACAATGGCTAGAACCGTCAGTATATTGAGTGAAAACCCCATTGCGGATGTTGCCGCAATCGCGCCAAGCAAAGAAACGGGAATAGCAACCAGCGGAACCAGTGCTGTACGAATGGAGCCCATGAACAAGAATACGACCAACCCTACCAGGAATATGGTTTCAGCCAGGGTGATGAAGATTTCGATAAGGGCTTCGCGCATATAGCGGGTGTTATCGTTGCCGACAATAATGTTAAGGTCATCTCCATATACTTCATTGATACTGTCCAACGTTTTGTATAATTGGTTGCCGACGGCGATATCATTGGAGCCCGGTTCGGTATTTATACCAATGAAAATTTCGTTGTCGTAGTTTGATCGCGATGTGCTATCGCCTTCCTCTTGGCCCAATTCCACGCGTGCCACATCCTGCATTCGCACCAGTGCTCCGTTGTCGTCGCGAATAACAATTTGCTCGAAGTCTTCGACCGATTTAAGCGCCGTATTGATCTGTAGATTGACTTGTTGACTATTGTTTTCGCTGCGTCCAATGGTAGCGATAACATTGTTTTGCGTTAAGGCGCTATGAACATCCTGAGCACTGACGCTCATGCTGACCATTTTAATCGGGTCCAGCCAGATGCGCATGGCGGGCAAGCGGTTTCCCCACAGGCCTAATGACTTCACATCATCCATCGTGCTGAGAATAGGAAGAATATGGCGTGCAAGGTAGTCCGATAATTCTGGATTAGACATACCGCTTGTCGCTCGGGCAACAAGATAAAACGCAGAAAACGGGCTGTCAGCCCGAATGACCGTTACTGCGGGGTCTTCGGCAGCTTCCGGCAGCAAAAATTTGATTTGCTCCAAACGTGCCGACAGTTCTGCCAACGCGGCTGTACTGTCTTCGTTAATGCTCAACCATACGGTCACCGTACTCATGCCGGCAATTGACGTCGACTCTACATAATCCACGCCCGGTATTGCACGGGCAACGCCTTCGATGGGTTCCGTAATAAAGCCCTGAACAATTTCAGCAGAAGCGCCCACGTACAGTGTTTGAATAACCAGATTTGAGCTTTTGATGATCGGGAAATTTATAATCGGCATGGATGTCGCCGCCCTGGCACCAATCAATATAATGGCGATACACATCACCACAGCAATCATCGGCCGTTGCACAAAAAGATCGGTCCAGCGTTTTCTGGAGGCGTTTGGTGTGTTTAATGTGTCCATCGTTAGGTGCTCGTCAGAGCATTATTCAGCGGACCCGGCAGGTGTCAGTGCGTTGACCAAAACACCCTCACGAAGCTTGAATGAACCCACCGCTGCGACCATATCGCCTGCCAGCAGTCCATCGATGACCAGCACTTGTTGATCGCGCTCTCCGTTGAGTTCCACGTAGACTTTATTGGCGCGGTGTGTGCCGCGTGGAGCATCGGACTCCACCGGTTCCAGTTTAAAAACGAACGAGCCATTGCTGTCGTATCGAATGGCTGGGCCTGGTACTACTTGGCCGGTTTGCGCGGTACCTGTCGGAACTTTGGCCACCAACGCCATTCCGGAGATGAGTAGGCCATCGTCATTATTGATCTCCGCTCGAAATCGAACGTTTCTGGAGGATGTATCGGCAACTGAATCTCTCGCAATGATGATGGCCTTGCGCGTGCCTTCATAAAACCCATCTGCAGAGATATCGATTAGATCGCCAACATTAAGTTTTGCCAGTTGCTGCGGAAGGCTGAAATTCACCCACAGAGTATTGCTAACCCCCACCAGCGTGGTTATCAATTCGCCGGGCGTCATATATTGACCAACCTCTATTGCATGAAGCCCCGCGACAGCGTCAAAAGGAGCGCGAATATTTTTTTTGCCGATAGTAGCTTCCAGTTCTTGCACCTCGGCAGTGAGTGAATCCCGCGTGGCCTCGGCTTGGTCTCGGACGGCCTCAGAGGCAGCACCTTTTTCGACCACCAATAGCATTCTTCGGTAATTTGTTTCCGCAAGCTTTAGATCGGCTTGTCTTGCGGCGAGTTTGGCGCGTTCCTCATCGGTTTCAAGGCGTAAGAATGGCTGACCCTGATTAACGGTTTGGCCGGCCTGCACATGAACCTCAGCGACAACACCCGCCAGTTCGTTTCTCAATTCAATTGATTGTGTGGCCAGCGTTTCGGCGATTACTTCGATTGATGGAGTCCACGAGCCTGATTCGGCGATCGCAAATTCTACAGTCTCCATTGGCTCGGGAAACGAAGCAGCACGTTGCATTGCAGATGATATTTGAAAGGTCTTGACCACGAACAGGGCGGTTGCGACTAATACGCAAAACCCTATCGCCAGCCCCCATTTTTTTAGAGACACGTTATATACCGGTTATCCCGCACCTCACCAGGTGCTTATGTGTGTTGCGATGATATAGACTATAAGAGACCTTTGCACGAGCCGAAAATTTGCTAAATTTGGCCGTTTAAGGCGAAATAATGTTGTGGCATCATGCGCGATAGAAAAACATAGAGAATATAGTGATGAAGACACGCGCAGCAGTAGCGTTTGAAGCGGGTAAACCGTTGGAAATAGCCGATGTGGATTTGGATGATCCCAAAGCCGGTGAGGCTCTGGTCGAAATTAAAGCAACCGGCGTTTGCCATACCGATGCCTTTACTTTGTCGGGCGATGACCCCGAAGGAGCATTTCCGGCCATTCTGGGCCATGAGGGGGCGGGCATTGTGCAAGAAGTGGGTCCGGGTGTGACCTCGGTTAAGCCGGGTGATCATGTGATTCCACTGTATACCCCGGAGTGTCGCGAGTGCGATTACTGCTTGCACCCTAAAACAAATCTTTGTCAGGCGATTCGCGAAACTCAGGGTAAAGGCATGATGCCCGATGGCACCAGCCGCTTTAGTCTGGATGGCGAGCCGCTGCTTCATTACATGGGCTGCTCTACTTTTTCGAATTACACCGTATTGCCAGAGATCGCCCTGGCCAAGGTGCGAGAAGACGCACCGTTCGACAAGATCTGCTATATCGGTTGTGGGGTAACCACCGGCGTGGGCGCAGTCGCTTTTGATGCCAAGGTAGAACCCGGTTCCAATGTGGTGGTCTTTGGTTTGGGTGGAATTGGTTTGAATGTGGTACAAGGTGCGCGCTTGGTAGGAGCGAACAAAATTATCGGTGTGGATATTAACGAGTCTAAAAAGGGCTTGGCCGAGCAGTTTGGAATGACCGATTTTATTAACCCCAAAAAGGTCGATGATGTGGTGGCAGCAATCGTTGATGCTACTGACGGCGGTGCCGATTACAGTTTCGAGTGCATTGGTAACGTGAACACCATGCGCCAGGCACTCGAATGCTGCCATAAAGGTTGGGGAGAATCAGTGATTATCGGTGTGGCAGGCGCGGGCAAGGAAATCGCCACCCGGCCGTTCCAGCTGGTGACGGGCCGGGTATGGCGTGGTACCGCGTTCGGTGGTGCCAGAGGGCGTACCGATGTGCCAAAAATAGTCGATTGGTACATGGATGGGAAAATCAATATTGATGATTTGATCACCCATACCATGCCACTGGACGATATCAATAATGCATTTCAATTAATGCACGCAGGCGAGTCGATCAGGTCGGTGGTGCTCTACTAGTGCCCTTTCAATGGCGTCTGACCGTACTGTTTGACGCGTTTCTATCAGATAGCATGTGTTTTATACTATCCCTAATCCAGTTGCCGGTTTACCGCACCCGGCAACCATTGTAGAGACGATCATATTGAGGCACTCATGAAAAAGTTTCCTATCTTTGCAGCAATTTTGGCTCTGAATTTTTTGAGTCCTTCTGCGGTGTTCGCACAGCATGGAATGCCAGGCGGAACACCGATAACGTTTTTTGTCACCAGCGAGCATATTGGCGACGGTGGCAACCTTGGTGGCTTGGCGGGTGCCGATGCACACTGCCAGGATCTTGCCGAGGCCGTGGGTGCCGGTGACCATACCTGGCGAGCTTATCTCAGCACACAGGTCCGCCCTGATCAGCCAGCGGTTAATGCACGTGACAGAATCGGTACGGGCCCCTGGTACAATTTTAATGGCGTAATGATCGCTCGCGATTTGGCGCACCTGCATGGCGATACTCTCGAACTTGCGCGGCTCGGCAACAACCTGACCAAATTGTCAGGATTAACCGAGAAGGGTGTGATCGTTCCGGGGCTTAACGATTTTCCACATTCTCGTGATGGTGATTGGGACTATGTGAAAACAACGCCATATTCCAATCGTCATGAAGTGTTAACCGGGTCACAACCCGACGGGACGGCGTTTCCCCCAGAGCTGGATTACACCTGTGATAACTGGACGAGTAATGCTGACCCTGCGCCAGGCGACGCGCCGATAGCACTCACAGGAATAGTCGGCAAACCGAATGCGCAGATCGGTTTTCCAGACCGGAATGGCGGGGGTAACGGCTCGTGGAATTCATCTCATGGTACGCGTGGTTGTAGCCAGCATGCGTTGGTGAGAACCCACGGGATTGGCATGTACTATTGTTTTGCCACAGATTGAAAAAATATTCTGAGAATAATTATGAAAAAAATTTACCTGGTAGTATTTGGCGGCCTCGCTATCCTTAGTTTCGTTGCGTTCGGTCAGGATGCGTTGCCGGAGTCCGAAGATATCCCGTCAAGCCTGATGACATTTTTTGTCACCAGCGAACCGATTGGCGACGGTGGAAATCTGGGTGGTCTGGAAGGCGCAGACGCGCATTGCCAGGCGCTCGCTACGGCGGTTGGGCAGGGCCACAAAACCTGGCGCGCCTACCTCAGCACACAGGCCAGACCCGACCAAACTGCCATTAATGCGCGGGATCGCATCGGCGACGGACCCTGGTACCACTCCAAAGCCAGATTGCTGGACTATTTGGATCGCCGACTGCGTAGACCACTGATTAAATCCCAGATTCATGGAGACACGCTGATCGACGCGCAGCGCGGCAGCAATATGAGCAAGCAGTTTGCGTTGACCGAGAAAGGTGAGTTGGTCAACGGAATTGCAGACCCCTTGCCACTGCAACATGACATGTTGACCGGTTCACAAACCGACGGGCGAGCTTTTACTGATGCCGCTGACCACACCTGCAACAACTGGACCAGCAATGCCGAAGGTTCCGCCCAGGTCGGTCATTCTGACCGCATCGGCCATGGCAACACGTCGTGGAACTCGTCGCACGCCACGCTTGGTTGCAGTCAGGACGATTTGGCGGCCGCAGGCGGTGCTGGCTTGTTCTACTGCTTTGCAGTGGACTAGGGGCTGTTCTCACACATTAGGGTAAAGCGCGGGCAGTGCTTGAGTATCTTGTTTCGACTGTGTGTCGGATGCGCTATTACGCAGGTTTTGCAGGCCTGTTTTAATGGCTTCTCGATCAATGGATTCCTCGTTACCCGAGTAAATACTTCGATCAAGCAATCGTAACGCTTGTTTAAATTCTTGCGAATTGCTTCGCGCAGCGAGCATGTCACTCGTGTGGCTAGGTTGGTCTGGATAGGCCGTACGGCTCCATTTTAGTATCAAATGCCGGACTTGTTTTGCGCCTGCAGCGTCAAGCGCTTTAAGCAATTTACTCCAGGCGTGTTTTTCACTTTGCGAGCTTGGGTGTTGCGCCGTTTTCTGAACAGTGGAATTGAAAGTGGGTCTGCGATAAAGAAACCAGGTTTGGATCAGGGTGATTGCTAATAAGGTGATCGCGGCGACTTGCCACATGAGACTATTTTGAGTATTGGAAAATGCATTATTCAAACCTGTGTTATTTGACGGTGTATTTATGGGCGCAACATTAGCTGTAGTGTTTGGAGCAATCGCGACTTCTGCAGCGGGTAATACTTCAACAATTTCTGCCGCCAATCGGGTTTCATCCCATTGCTGGGTTTGCGTATTCCACCAAATGACTAACTGGGCGGGCAAGCTAAGTGGACCTGCAGCAGAAGGTACGATGGCTTGAGACTCCTTTCGTCCACCGATAACCGAGCTATCCAATATTTGCGTGTCGAGTTGGGGTTGATCTTGATAGGCCTTGTAGCTTTGTTCAGCGCTGGC
>JABJKL010000101.1 GCA_018660405.1 Pseudomonadota bacterium
CCGCTGCCTACGTTAGCTAAGCGGACGAAACCGAAATCGCCGCAGTGCAAGCCGCTGCCGCAGAAGCCGCTCAAGCCGCCCAAGTCGCAATAACAGCCGCCGCAGCCGCAGAAGCCGCCATCTCGACTTTTGACGTATTGACTGAATCCGAAAAAGCTGAAGAAGCCGAAGATGCAGCGCAAGAAGCGTTGATCGCAGCCAGAGAAGCGTCTCAAGCGACAGAAACAGCAGCCAGACAAGCCGAAGAAGAAGCGGGCACAGAAGAAACAGAAACTTCTCCAGAAGCTTCGGATTAACGGTAATCGCCAGCGTTGGTTATCTGTGGATCATTTCGATTATCTAGGCGGCCAGCTATGTGCTGAAGACGTCAACCTCGAAGACCTGGCTCGCGAGGTAGGTACGCCCTGTTACGTCTATTCACGCGCAACACTCGAGCGGCATTGGCATGCATTCGACTCTGCTTTGTCGGAAGTGCGGCATCTAGTTTGCTACTCGGTTAAAGCCAACTCGAACCTGGGGGTTCTGAACCTTTTTGCCCGACTTGGATCTGGTTTTGACATTGTGTCGGTCGGTGAGCTCGAACGCGTCATACTAGCCGGTGGCGATCCTGCCAAAACGATCTATTCAGGTGTCGCCAAAAAAGAACACGAAATAAGCCGCGCCCTGGAAGCAGGCATTCGCTGTATCAATGTAGAATCTTCCGCAGAGCTACACCGCGTAAATAAAGTTGCCAGCAATTTAAACTGTGTTGCTCCGGTATCAATACGAGTAAATCCGGATGTAGATGCAAAAACCCACCCTTATATCGCGACCGGACTCAACCAAGCCAAATTTGGCATTCAAATTGACGAAGCACTCGAAACTTACCAACTTATCGAGTCGATGGAACATGTCCACACTCACGGCATTGCCTGCCATATAGGTTCGCAAATAACGGAGGTTGGCCCATTTGTTAATGCGCTGGATAGACTGTTAGCCCTGCTTGGTCGCTTGGCAGCTGACAACATCCATATTGATGAATTGGACTTGGGCGGTGGCCTTGGCATTCGATATCAAAATGAGCAACCACCCTCACCAGATGAATACGCAGCCGCAATTATTGAAACTCTAAACCAGCATGAGCAAGACATCCAGATCAACATCGAACCAGGACGTGCCATTATGGGCAATGCTGGCGTGTTGCTCAGCAAGGTCGAATATCTCAAGCATAATCGTGAAAAAAATTTCGCTATCATCGACGCGGGAATGAACGACTTTTTGCGTCCGGCGCTCTATCAGGCTTGGCATGAGATATTGCCGACCCAAACATCAGAACCACGAACAGCCGCAATCTACGATGTTGTCGGTCCAATATGTGAAACGGGTGATGTTCTCGGCGCTGACCGGGAACTATCCATTGCTGCGCAAGACGTGCTCGCTATTCGCTCGGCTGGCGCCTATGGCGCTGTGATGAGTTCAAACTACAATACCCGCCCCCGCCCAGCCGAAGTAATTGTAGACAAGGACAATTGGTATGTGACACGACAGCTCGAGACTATCGATACTATGGTTGCCGGAGAGAGCCAGCTGCCCGATTGATTGCCGGAGCTGATCTACGATTGCGTTTTAGAGTGTAATGAAACAATTTGCGGTTATTGGGGATCCTATTGAGCACAGTCTGTCTCCCCGCATACATACGCTGTTCGCAGCGCAAGCAGGGATTGATCTCGAATATCGCAAATTACGAGTTCACGCCACTGAGCTACAGCGCGATATCGAAACATTCTTTACCAACGGCGGCACCGGTCTCAATATAACCGTGCCGCACAAGCAAACCGTATTCAAGCTTTGTAAAAGCCTTACTCCAAGAGCCCAGCTTGCTGGTGCTGTCAACACGCTCTACCTTGAAGACGGCAAGCTAGCGGGTGACAACACGGATGGTGTGGGTTTAGTACGAGATATATCGAACAATTTGCGAGTCACTTGTCGAAATTCCAAACTCCTCATTATTGGTGCTGGAGGAGCCAGTCGGGGCATTCTGGAGCCTCTGCTGGCGCTATCACCGGGCTCGATTGATATTGCAAATAGAACCCATTCGAAAGCAGTTGAATTGGTCAGCCTATTCCAACACCTCGGCAAAATACGCGCCTTGTCATTTAGCGAGCTGAGTATCGAATATGATGTCGTTGTCAATGCAAGCTCTAGCTCACTTCAAGATGATATCCCGGCGATACCCGAACATTGCCTGACAAAATCCGAATTAGCCTACGACTTAATGTATGCAAGCACGGCCACGCCGTTCATGGCGTTTGCCGCGCAAGCTGGCGCTCAACAACAATCCGACGGACTCGGCATGTTGGTTGAACAAGCGGCAGAGGCGTTCTCAATCTGGCATGGATACAAACCTGAAACGCAATCTGTGATCGCCAGCCTGCGGTCACTACATTAGCTGCCCCGCTTATTTTTATGACTGACCTTGAGAAAAGCCTCTATCGGCGCTTACCTCGATTTAACCAAATCGTACTTACCGAAATTCCGACTCAACTGGAGGAATGCCTACAAAAAGCGGGTAATAAAGTCGCGAAACTGGTGGATCAGACAAGCACCGATTTTGACCTCTCGTTGCTTGATCATATGAACGAGATTGAAGAGTCAATTAGCCTCGTTTGGTCTCCGATTACGCATCTTAATGGTGTCGCTGACAGCGACGAGCTTCGAAAACTATTTCCCGACTGCCTGGCAAAAGTGTCTAAGTTCTACAATGAGCTTGGCCAAAACCGTAAGCTTTTTAATTGTTACCTGGCACTACAGCAACACCCAAAATTTGAATTTCTCGACACCGAGCGGGCACGCGTTATTACCAACGCGATACGCGACTTTCGGCTTGCCGGTGTAGACCTGGAAGGTCAGGCACGTGATGAATTCCGCGCACTAAAAGCCAAGTTATCCGCGCTGGGTAATCGCTTTGAACGTAATTTACTCGATGCCACAGAAAGTTGGCAGCTGGATATTACTGACGAGCAACTGCTGGCCGGGCTGCCCCAAAGTGCCATTGATCTCGGCCGACAAACAGCCCAGGCGGCTGACGTTGACGGATGGCGTTTTGGCTTGCAGATGCCTTCATATCTGCCAATCATGCGCTATGCCGATAACCGTGAGCTGCGAGAGCGAATGTACAGGGCACATTCTATTCGTGCCAGCGAACTGCAAAATGATGGTGAGCAAGATAACACCGTCATTATTCAAGAAATATTGCAAACTCGCCAAACGCTCGCCAAACTGCAAAATCGCCCTCACTTTGCAGATTACGCGCTAACCACAAAAATGGCGAAAGATGCGGATGAGGTGATTTCGTTTTTGGCGGAATTGACTGCCAAGGCGAAACCCATCGCACAGCAGGAAAAGGTCGACTTGACGAAATTTTCCAACGAAATCGGTGGACCCGAAAAACTGGAAGCCTGGGACCTGGCTTATTACAGCGAAAAATTGCGTGAACAAAATTTCTCGTTTTCAGTTGAGGAAGTAAAAGAATATTTCGTTGCAGATACGGTAATGGAAGGCCTGTTCGAAATAGTAACCCGCCTGTTTGGCATTGCTGCACGTGCCGCCAACCCACCGAACGCCTGGCACTATGATGTTGGTTTTTATGAACTCCTCGACGAGAACCAGAAAGTTATTGGCGCGTTTTATACCGACCTGTATGCCCGGCAAGGTAAGCGCGGTGGCGCATGGATGGATACCTGTCTTGACCGGCGTTTGCGAAACAACAAGTTAGAATTGCCGGTCGCTTATTTAACCTGCAATTTCACACCACCTCTTGCCAAGCGCCCAAGCCTGTTAACACACGATGAAGTAGAAACTTTATTCCACGAATTCGGGCACTGTTTGCATCACTTGTTAACGATGGTAAATCAACCCGACGTCGGCGGCATCAATGGCGTTGCATGGGATGCGGTCGAGCTACCTAGTCAGTTTTTAGAGCACTGGTGCTGGCAACGGGAATCACTGAACCTGATCGCCAAACACCATCAATCTGGCGAACCTATACCGGAAGATCTGGTAGTAAAAATGCGTTCAGCCAAAACTTTTCAATCGGGTTTGCAAACTCTGCGGCAAATTGAGCTCGCACTGTTTGATATGCAGATACATACGTCTTACGATGCCTTCGGTAGTGACTCGGTGCAAAATATACTGGATACGATCCGCAGTGAAATCGCGGTACTTCCAAGCCCCGATTTCAACCGCTTCCAAAATAGTTTCTCTCATATTTTTGCAGGCGGCTACGCCGCAGGCTACTATAGCTACAAATGGGCAGAAGTATTGTCGAGTGATGCGTTTAGTCGCTTTGAAGAAGAAGGCGTTTTTAATCGAGACACCGGAGCCGATTTTCGCAACATCATCCTTGCGCGCGGCGGCTCAGAAGATGTTACCGATTTATTTAGGCGCTTCCGGGGCAGACTGCCCGACATTAGCGCGCTACTTCGTCATACGGGTTTAACGATAACGACCGTACAGCAAGGCCATCAAGATTAATGTAATTGGGTACTCAAATGCTATTCTCAAAAAGAATACTGATATTAATTGCACTGTTGCTCCCCACCACCAGCTACACCGCAACGCTCTATAAATGGATAGATGCCGAAGGAAACATCAGCTATCAGGATTCGCCGCCGCCGGACGAATTCCGGATTCTTGAGCAACGTGAACTAGCAGATGCAGACGTCGACGAGCGCGATCAATACAATCGTCGTTTGGCAAAAACCCAGCCGATTGATCTATTCACCACCGAAAATTGTGACGTCTGCGAATTGGTTCGTTTCAATTTGAACCAACTTGGCATACCGTTTAATGAGCAAACACTGTTTGAAAATAAAATCGCCCAGCAGCAACTCAGAGAACGCAGCGGTGGCTTAAACGCTCCGAGCTTGTTCATTGCAAATCAACTTCTCACCTCGTACAGCCTGTCCTCCCTTAAAGCAGCCGCAATTACTGCCGGTTACCGCCCCAAAAACGCAATGACAGCGCGAACAGGCGAAAATAATAGCGATAAAGGCATATAAACGACTGCGTTATTAGACGCAGCGTTACTTCACTGTTAGTTGACAATGGCTACCGGGAAATACAGACTCAAAAACATGAAAACTTTTATTACACTATTGGCGCTATCGGGCGCCGCCCTACTCGTAAATTTATCAGCGAACGCAGCTGTTGAGCGAGTCGATGAAAAAGATCTTTTCGCAACACCGGATATGGGCAAAACCATCGAGGGTGTATTGGGCATCACCAATCAATACCATTATCGGCCAATGGCGCTAGATGATCAGTTATCTGGAAACTTGCTCGATCGCTATCTCGAGAGCCTTGATCCTACTAAAATCTACTTTTCGGCTGACGATATTGCCAATTATGAGCGCTACAGAAGCCGCCTGGATGACAGTTTAAAAAACCTCGACGTGTCGCCTGCGTTTGAGATTTTTAAAACTTTTCGCTTACGAGCAGATCAACGTGCCGCATATGCAACAAGCGCTTTAGCATCTGAATTTGATTTCACCAAACCCGAATCCTTGCCGATTCGCAGCGATGAATCCGCTTGGTTCGAAACAATAACTGAGTTAGAAAACTACTGGCACCAGCGCGTCAAGAATGACATCTTAAACCTGAAACTTAGCGAAACCCAAGCGGAAGAAATTTTGGAGTTACTCACCGCACGCTACCAACGTCAGGCGGACCGAGTGCACCAAATGGTGGCTGACGATGTATTCGAAATATTCATGAACGCCTATTCGCTCGAAGTAGAGCCCCACACCAGCTATTTTTCAAAACGCTCTGCTGAAAATTTTCGCATTCGTCTTTCATTGTCTTTGGAGGGTATTGGCGCAGCCCTGGAAACAGATCTGGATTATGTGGTGGTAAACCGCGTGATTGCTGGCGGCCCGGCTGATGAAAGCAACGAGATACATGCCGAGGATCGAATAGTTGGCGTCGGCCAAGGCGCGCTGGACGGTGGTGAAACGGAAGATATGATCAACGTCATCGGATGGCGCTTGATGGACGTTGTTGACATGATTCGTGGCCCGAAAGGCTCGACTGTTCGACTTGAAATTCTTCCCAAAGATACGCCTCCAGGCTCAGCTCCGGAACTCGTAGAACTTGTAAGAGACAAAATAAAACTGGAAGAACAAGCCGCCAAACGGTCTGACATCGAAATTCAGGGTGAATCAGGCACCAGAAAAATGGCCGTCATATCAATTCCCTCGTTCTATTCAGATTTTGACGCGAGGGCCGCAAACGAAAAAGACTACCGCAGCAGTACCCGCGATGTGCGAAATCTACTTGACGATATTGAACCCGGAAGCGTTGACGGGATTATTATAGATTTGCGTAATAATGGTGGCGGGTCTCTGGATGAAGCCACCAGCCTCACGGGGCTTTTTGTTAAATCCGGACCTATCGTACAGATTCGATCGTCAGACAAGAAAATAGCGATTAAAAGAGACCCCGATCGAGGCATCGTTTATGACGGTCCGCTGGCAGTTTTGGTTAATCGATACAGCGCCTCTGCGTCAGAGATCTTTGCAGGTGCCATACAAGATTATGGTCGTGGTTTGATTATCGGCGAACGCACTTACGGCAAGGGGACGGTGCAACAACTTATTGATCTAAGCCAGGTTCTTAGAGAAGATGAAGAGCTCGGCCAATTTAAATTTACAACTGCCCAGTTTTTTCGTATATCGGGGAACAGTACCCAAAATCGCGGGGTCGAGCCGGATATCGAGCTAAATTTGGGTGAAAGTGATGAGGAATTTGGCGAACAAGCCTTGGAAAATGCGCTGCCGTGGGCATTAATAAAACCTGCACGATACGATGGCAATCCAATAATTACTTCAAATAACCAACAGCTAACAACAAGGCATATTGCCCGCACACAGAGCGATTCTGCCTTTATCTACTTACGTAATTCTAACGCAGCATCTCAAAAGTCACGTGATCTGGAAATGCTGTCTCTAGTGGAAAGCACCCGCGTACTGGAGCGTGAATCTTCTGAACAAGAAGGGCTTGCGCGATTGAATGCCTATCGTCATTCACTGAATCTCGAAGACGTGACCCTGGAAAACATGGGCGAGGAAGAAAATGAGCTTCCGGGTGGAGATGAACACTGGAATATCGTCATCCATAAGGAAGCTTCCAGGATCCTGCTGGACAGCCTTTTGTATGCCAAATTGACGGCGGATACCAGCCATGAACTCAATCAAGGCGCGCCGCAAAATTGAGAATGCGCTTTTTAGAGCCTTCTAGCTCTAGACAAGAGCCCTCTAGCTTCTTGGGCAAGGGCCCTCTAATAAAACCGCTGTAGCCTTTTAATAAAACCGCTGTAGCACCCCATCCAGTTTTGAGCTAAATCTCGACATCATGCGGTCGGCAAGTTTTTCTTTGATTTTCATATCAACTTCAAACACCGCACCGGCATCGCAGGCTTGCGCAAGGTAATCATCACTCGTCCCTAAAGCATCAACCAAACCCAAGTCAATGGCCTGTTGACCGTACCAATGTTCACCTGTCGCCACCTTTGCCAAGTCCAGAGCTGGTCGATTATCTGCAACAAACTGCTTAAACAGTGCATGTGTATCTTCTAACTGATCATTTAGTTTGGCTCGCTTTTCGTCAGTATTCTTGCCGAAGATTGTTACCGTTCGTTTGAACTCTCCCGCGGTATGCTCCTCAAAATCGATTCCAGCTTTACCCAGAAGTTTATTAAAATTAGGCAACTGGGCAAGCACCCCAATCGAACCGATCACAGCAAACGGTGCAGCGACTATTTTATTTGCGACACACGCCATCATGTAACCACCGCTTGCGGCTACTTTATCGACGCATACCGTTAAACTAATATTTGCTTCGCGAAATCGATGCAGTTGGCTTGCCGCCAAACCATGTTCATGAACGATGCCACCGCTATTATCCAGACGCAAAACAACTTCATCTTCACTTTCTGCAAGGGTGAGAATTGCGGTTATTTCATCGCGCAAAGTTTCAACCCCGCTGGCTTTAATATCACCATCAAAATCGAGCACATACACTTTAGCTCTATCTTGTTTATCGTCTTGCTTACTCGCCTGCTTCTGACGTTTAAGTTGCGCTTTGTAAGCTTTCTTGGAAAGTACCGCGCTCGCCATTGCCTCACGCATTTGATCACGCCGTTGATTCAA
>JABJKL010000158.1 GCA_018660405.1 Pseudomonadota bacterium
AGTTCGAGCATTACATAATTGGTAATATCAACAACTGGATGAATGGGTTTTATACCGGAACGCTGAAGCCGCTCTGCCATCCATAAAGGCGTGACGGCATCGCGATTAATACCTTCAATCACTCTTGCCCGATAAGATGTACAGAGTGCGGGTTCCTGGTTATCGATCGAAATGGCTGCGCCGCTAGACTGTTCTACAGCATCTGCTGGCAAATTTTTTACTTTGGCACCTCGCAAAACACGCAGCTCACGCGCGACACCCAACACACTAAGGCAATCACCTCTATTTGGTGTAAGGTCGATATCAATGGTGTGATCCATTCCACCTAATGCTTCGGCTAATGGCTGCCCGGTAGTCATTTCTGTCGGCAATTTAAGCAGACCATCAATAGGAGAATAAAGACCTAGCTCCTCACCAGAACACAACATGCCGAAGGACTCGACACCGCGAAGTTTTGCTTTCTTGATTTTGGTTCCGGGCAGTTCGGCACCCACCGGCGCGAAAGCGACTTTGATACCTATTCGTGCGTTCGGTGCACCACAGACCACTTGATGGTTATTCTTCCCATCGCTTACCTGGCAAACCTGTAATCGATCGGCATCAGGGTGTTGTTTAACAGCGACGATCTCGCCGATGACAACTTTACTATCAGGCAACTCGATTGACTCTACCGCATCGACTTCCAAGCCGGCGTGCGTTAGCACATCTGATATCTCATTAACGGATAAATCGGTATCGACCCAATGACGTAACCATTGTTCGGTGATAATCATCGGAACTGCCTCAAAAAGGCCAGGTCACTCTCAAAAAACAGTCTTAAGTCGTCCACGCCATATCGCAGCATACTTAGCCGTTCCACTCCGACACCAAAAGCAAAACCCCGGTATTTTTCTGAATCGATATCAACATGCCGAAACACTTCGGGATGCACCATGCCGCAGCCCAACACTTCAATCCAACCGGTTTGTTTGCACACGCGACAACCTTTTCCCGCACAAAACACACAGCTAATATCAACTTCAGCCGAAGGCTCGGTAAACGGAAAATAAGACGGACGCAATCGAATCTCCAGATCTGCTTCAAAAAATTGCCGCACAAAATGCAGTAAAACACCTTTTAAATCTGCAAAGCTCACATCCTCATTAACCAACAGGCCTTCGACCTGATGGAACATGGGTGTGTGTGTAACATCAGAGTCGCACCGATAAACCCGCCCCGGGGCAATAATTGCGATAGGTGGTTCATTTGCCAGCATGTGTCGCACTTGAACTGGTGAGGTGTGGGTACGTAACAGCTCGCCGTTAGTCGTGTAGAACGTATCGTGCATTGCACGTGCAGGATGTTCTGGTGGGATATTCAGTGCCTCAAAATTATGAAAGTCGTCTTCGATCTCAGGACCGTGAACGACACCAAAACCCATCTGAACGAAAATAGATTCCATACGGCGCATGCTACGACTCACCAGATGCTCACTGCCACTCCCGAGCCCTCGGGCAGGCAAAGTCGTATCGACCGCGCTAGACGCCAGCTCGGCGGTCAGGCTCTCTTCCTCCAGCACTCCACGCCGCATTTGCAGAGCTTCCTCCAAGGTGGTTTTAGCCCTGTTAACCTCGGCACCAAATGCGGAACGCTTCTCAGAAGGCAGATCACCAATTTTTTTTAATTGGCTTGTCAAACTGCCTTTTTTGCCAAGATAATCCACTCGAAGCTGTTCCAAAGCCGCAAGTGAACTCGCTTGCTCGACCCCTAATTTTGCTTGCTTCAGCAATGAACCCAGATCAATCTCACTCATTAATCACTATCCGCCAGTATCCAATATTTTTCTTCGTGCAAAACGCTTTATAAAATAATGTACAAAATAAAAAGGGGAAAGGTATTAACCCTTCCCCTTGGAACTATGCCAAGCCCTAAGCTATTTGCAAAGAACTTAATGCAAAAGTAGCTAGCTTATAACTACCCGCTTGCAGCTAAGCTGCAAGCGCCTCTTTAGCCTGGTCCACAATCTGGGCAAATGTCGCCTTATCATTCACCGCCAATTCAGCCAGCACTTTACGATCCAAATCGATCTCCGCTTTCAAAAGACCATTAATTAACCGACTATATGACAAACCACATTCACGAGCTGCCGCATTAATACGGACAATCCACAAGGCGCGAAATTGACGTTTACGCTGGCGACGATCACGATAGGCGTATTGACCTGCACGCCAGACTGCTTGATTCGCTACGCGAAAAACATTTTTCCTGCGGCCACGGTAACCCTTGGCTTGCGCAATAACCTTTTTATGACGGGCCCGTGCTGTTACGCCGCGTTTTACTCTGGGCATCGATTAACTCCTAACTATAAGGCAGCATGCGCGCTATCAAGCGAGCATCAGCCGGTTCTGCCATCAAACCTGCACGCAGTTGGCGCTTACGCTTGGGCGATTTTTTGGTAAGGATGTGGTTCAAATGCGACTGAGATCGCTTGAATTTGCCACTACCGGTTTTTTTAAAACGCTTTGCAGCGCCCGAACATGTTTTCATTTTCGGCATAATGCCCTCGAATTCTCTCTTTAATCCAAATACTTACTGTAAGCAAAGCTCGTTAACCAAGCTTTTTCTACTATATCTTCTAACTATGTCTTCCAACTTAGCTCTTCTTGGGAGCCAAAACCATAACCATTTGGCGGCCTTCGAATTTTGGGTATTGCTCAACTGAGCCGTACTCTTGCAAATCTTTCTCAACACGCTTCAGCAAATCCGCACCCAATTCTTTATGGGCTAATTCGCGGCCGCGAAACCGTAAGGTCACCTTGGTCTTATCACCATCTTCAAGAAACTGCTTCAATTTACGGAGCTTGATCTGGTAATCCCCCACATCTGTCCCCGGCCGAAACTTAATTTCCTTTACATGGATAATCTTTTGTTTCTTTCTTGCGGCAGCCCTTTGTTTACTGTCTTTATATAGATGTTTTCCGTAATCCATTACGCGAGCTACCGGAGGTTCTGCATTAGGCGAAATCTCTACCAAATCCAGATCGGCATCTTCCGCTGCTTGCAACGCGTCTGCTAACGATATCACCCCTACTTGCTCACCATCGGCTCCAATAACTCGAAGCTCTGGCGCAATTATGGCACCGTTAATACGTACCTTCTTATCTGCTGCTATAACTATTGCCCTCGCGTTTATTTATAATTCCGAAACCATTGCGCTCTGTAGCTATCATAGCCATCTGATCACAATAGGATAAGGCGGCGGATTTTAATTCGGAATGCCACATATAACAAGCACTTAAACGAAATCCCTACCTGAATTGTTGCCTTATTTTTCGATCTTCACAAAAGCCGCCCAAGTGGCTTAGGAATAAACCATAAAACACTTTGCGGACGATGAATTGGTAGGCACGAGTGGATTCGAACCACCGACCCCCACCATGTCAAGGTGGTGCTCTAACCAACTGAGCTACGCGCCTACTGAAAATCGCGCGAACCTTAATGTATTAGCGAGATTGAGTCAATTAATCTTGTGCTTCCCGTTTGTTGTTGAATCTCGCGTCTATGTAGACAGCTAACTACACATTCCATGCATTGCAAATAAGAAATGCGTTTTCACGCCAGCCGATTCCATTGGATAATTTTAAAGGCCTTTCAGATGATCTAGCGAATATCGAGCATCAGCACAGCAAATCCAAACCCATGTGGTAACCATCAAACGCGGGAATATTTACTACCTATTGATGCGTATCAGCACTAGCGCTCCTTCACTCTGATTAGGCAATATCATATTGAAGGAGCACTAGCCAGATATCCCGCCCTTAATTCCTCTACCTGATCACGAATCCTTGCAGCATCTTCAAACTCCAGGTTTTCGGCATGCGTGTACATGACCGCCTCCAACTCAATGACTCGCTTGGCAAATTCTTCAGGATTAGTAATCACCGCATGTGACTTGCCATACTTGTCTTTTTTACCAGACTTTTTGCCAGGAATCTGGCGCCCGGCAACACCGTCAATAATATCGCGAACCGCTTTTTTAATACCTTGTGGCGTAATCTCATGCTCTTGGTTGTACGCGTGCTGTTTGATTCTTCTACGATCAGTCTCATCGATCGTCGCCTGCATGGCTTTGGTTATTCTGTCGCCGTATAGAATGGCGCTGCCATTCAAATTTCGAGCGGCTCGACCAACGGTTTGTATGAGCGAACGAGCCGAGCGCAAGAATCCTTCTTTGTCCGCATCCAGTATAGCCACCAGAGAAACCTCGGGCATATCCAGGCCCTCGCGCAACAGATTGATACCCACCAACACGTCAAACTCACCCAGGCGCAAGTCACGAATAATTTCCACCCGTTCGACAGTTTCAATATCTGAATGTAGGTACCGAACTTTAACGCCGTGCTCAGTTAAGTAGTCGGTCAAATCTTCAGACATGCGTTTAGTCAAGGTAGTCACCAACACACGCTCGCCAATCGCTACCCGAATATTAATCTCGGAAAGCAGGTCGTCTACTTGGGTCGTAACCGGGCGAACCTCTATTTGCGGATCGAGCAAACCGGTGGGCCTAACCACCTGATCGACCGTATTCGGCGCATGCTCCAACTCATAAACACTCGGGGTGGCAGACACAAAAATAGTCTGCGGCATTAACTTCTCAAACTCGTCGAATCGTAGTGGTCGATTATCGAGCGCCGAAGGTAAACGAAATCCGAACTCGACCAAGGTCTCTTTGCGAGAACGATCACCCTTATACATCGCATTTAGCTGAGGCACCATAATATGACTTTCGTCCAGTATCATCAGTGCATTTGGCGGCATATAATCAATCAACGTAGGTGGCGACTGACCGGCATCACGACCCGACAAGTAGCGCGAATAATTTTCAATACCCTGGCAGTAACCTAATTCGTGCATCATCTCCAAATCGAAACGTGTACGTTGCTCCAGCCGTTGAGCTTCGACCAGCTTACCTACGTAGCGCAACTCTTCAAGCCGGTCTCTAAGCTCATCGCGTATTTTTTCTACCGCCGCCACCACGACAGATTTCGGCGTTACATAATGCGACTTGGGATATATGGTGATGCGCTTGAGTGGCTCGGTTACTTCGCCAGTCAAAGGATCAAAACGAGAGATCGCTTCCACGTCATCTCCAAACAACTCGATTCGAATCGCATCACGCGCCTCCTCAGCCGGGAATACATCAATCACATCACCACGTACGCGAAAATTAGCACGCTGAAGCTCGATATCGTTACGGGTGTACTGTAATTCTGACAGACGTTGCAATATCGCTCGCTGGTCGGTTACATCGCCCACACTGAGATGCAAAATCATTTCGTGATAAGCCGACGGATCACCCAAACCATAGATAGCCGACACGGTGGCGACAATAATCACGTCTTCGCGCTCTAGCAGCGCCTTGGTGGCGGACAAACGCATCTGCTCTATTTGCTCGTTAACCGACGCGTCCTTTTCTATGAACGTGTCCGACGCTGGCACATAAGCTTCCGGCTGATAATAGTCGTAATACGACACGAAATACTCAACCGCATTGTCTGGAAAAAAATCCCGAAATTCAGAGTACAACTGGGCAGCCAACGTTTTATTCGGTGCCATCACAATCGTTGGTCGCTGCACTGTTTGAATAACATTCGCAATCGTGAATGTTTTACCCGAGCCCGTTACACCCAACAGAGTCTGCCAGGCTTCGCCATTGTTAAGGCCATCTATCAAAGCGGCAATCGCCTGCGGCTGATCACCAGCAGGCTCAAATTCTTTAACCAGTTTAAAGTTGCGCGTCATAACAAGTAACCTGAAGAATGGTGATAATTTGCCCACACCGACCAATTGGGCAACCCACTATTGTACTGTGCTATTGTATTGCGCGTAGCAAAAGGAGAGTATATAAGTTACTCTTTATTTGCGGCCAAGGACAATCAGGAAAGGCTGCTGTTGCAAATTTAGCTTAATCGGAATCTTCCATGGAGGGAATTATGCCGACACTATTCCACTGTTTATTACCAACCACTGCTCGAACACGGCAGAATATCCTGTTGTGCAAAAAGCTTCCGTCAACCATGCCATCAACCAACAAGGGTTTCAGCCTGATTGAACTGATGGTTACCACCGCTCTGCTGGCCACTACCATAGGCTTGGCAACACCTGCTTTTGCGGACATGATCGGCCGTCACCAAATACGCCAACAGACGGATGAGTTACTCGCCAGCCTGCGACTAGCGCGCACTCAGGCAGTTAGCCAACATCTAGATGTGTATATATGCCGGGCAACAAGCGCGGACCAATGCGCGGAATCCAGAGCCCGTTGGGCTGACTGGTCAGATGGCTGGCTAGTCTTCGCCGACCTGAATAATAATCGAGAATTTGATGCAGACGACAACATCATTCGACAGCACTACGACCCTAATCGACCATTCTTACTCACCATTAACCAGCCAGGAAGGCTGCGCTTTCGTCATGATGGCAGCAGCCGAAACCTTGGCTTCTATTTCTGCTCCAACCGCCAGGCACACCCCCCAATAAACCGTAAACTCACCCTGCTCTATACCGGCCGAACCCGCATTGAAACGTTAAGCGAGATTCAGCTGCCTAAACGCTGCAAAATTCACGCTGACGATGCTTGACCTGACACACACTAAAAAGTAGGATTCGCGCTGCTTCCGATCCCCGGTAGCTCAGTTGGTAGAGCGGGTGACTGTTAA
>JABJKL010000214.1 GCA_018660405.1 Pseudomonadota bacterium
GGATAAACATGCTCTCGTTTGGTGTCCGCCCCACGACTTATATGCAAATACAAAGACTGATGTCCTCCTCCATTGCGGGAGATGACTTCCTCAAATATTTCGCGCCATTGGTCCACACTGCGCGTAAACTCAATTTTTAATTCAACTAACCCACGTTGCAATCGTTCGATATGCAGCCGAAAACCCACCAACTTTCCATCATATGATGGGATGTATTCGTAAATACCATCACCAAACAAAAACCCTCGATCAAGCGGGGATATACGCGCTTGTTCAAGCGGAAGATACTCACCATTTAAATATGCAATCGACATTGTTGAAACTTCCACGCGCAGGCAACATTAAAAATCTTTCTATCAAAAAGACTCACAGCTACGAATAATACCGCATGCGTAGGGCTTGCATAGTGCCGTTTTATAATTCCAAATTAACTAACTGCGTGCGTTCTCGTCGCTCGTTAGCTAGCAAAATTTCAGCATGCGCTTGTCGCACCGAAATCTTACTAAATCGAACCCGTGTTCCGGGGCCACATTGCGCCAGCTTCGAGATATCACAAGATACAACCGAGCCCAATTTAGGATAACCACCAATTGTCTGCCGATCGTTGAGCAATACTATTGGCTGCCCGTCAGGGGGAACTTGAACGGCGCCAAGGCATATGCCTTCAGATAGTAAACTGGAAATTCCTGAAGATACGTCAGGGCCATTTAGACAATAACCCATTCGATCACATCGATTACTAACCTTAAACGTAGAGCTAAAAAACAACTGGCGTTTTTCTTCCGGGAATTTCTCGAATTGATATCCAGGTAACACACGCAACACAATTTCCGCGGCACCTGCTGACGAACTTGCTTGGATCTTAGGCCGGTCACTTTCTGCCAGCATCAATATTCTGTCGTTGACCTGATTGTTTATGTCTAGTATTTGACCTGCTTGTAGGGCCTTGCCGTCAAGGCCTCCAATTTCTTCACGAACTACGGTCGAACTACTACCGAGAAACTCAGGTACGTCAAAGCCGCCAGAAACTGCTAAATACGACCGTAAACCTTTGCTGGTAAAGCCTATTTCCAATTGGTCGCCAGCATTAATGCGCTGGGACTGCCACAATTCTTTTCGTTCACCATTGATGGTAACTGGCATTTCAGCTCCGGTAATTGCAAGTACAGTACCTGCCAATGCCTCCAAAACTACCCCACCAAGTAGAATTTCGATGGCGGTTGCTTCCGTATTGTTATCACACAAGCGTTGCGCCCAGTAGTAAGACTCGACATCGAGTGGGCCGCCATTTGCGAACCCCAATTTTTGATACCCGAATCGACCGCTATCTTGCAATACACTCTGTGGGCCACCCTGGATTACCTTAAAGCCTGGGATCACCTTTGCCATTACAGCTCACCCCCCAGACTAAGATACTGCGACTCATCAATCTCAACAAACCGAACACGATCACCGACCGTTATAAGCATGGGCGATTCTGCCGCCGGGTCAATTAATCGAGTTGGGCATAGGCCGATTAAATTCCAGCCGCCGGGTGACTGCGCGGGGTACACAGCGGTTTTTCGATCAGCAATAGCTACCGCTCCCTTTGGTACATTTTGTCTGGGGGTCTCTAGTCTTGGCGTAGCTAACCTCGAATCCACTTCGCCGAGATAAGCAAAGCCGGGCGCAAAGCCGATCGCATATACACGATACTCTATTGACTGGTGAAGCTCTGCCACTTGAGCTTCAGTAACCCCGGCGTTTTCAGAAATTCGCGTCAGATCTGGACCGAAAGCTTCTCCATACAGGACAGGCAGTTCAATCACTGTGGTTATGGTTTCTGAACTACTGTCACGTTCAAACGCAGCCGACAAGCGTTCGCGCACTTCTGCATGATGCGTTCTAAATGGATCAAATATTACGAGCAGGGAGGCGTATGAGGGAACCAAATCGATTATTGCCCCCCCCATGCTCTGCTCGAGATTATTGCAGGTTGCCATTACACTTTCGTTTACTTCTACCGAAGCGTGATCAGCAAACCAGCCGATGACCGAATTTTCACCGGCATTTTCTATACGCATTTAGTTGACTCTAGTCTTCCAGCCCTTTATGCACGCCTTTGTGTACA
>JABJKL010000210.1 GCA_018660405.1 Pseudomonadota bacterium
CCACTGTTTTTGCGCATCGAGAAATATGGCAACGACTGCGTGGCTACCAGGAACATGGCTGGCCTGAAGATTATGATTTATGGTTACGTGCCCATACTCAGGGAATGCGGTTTGGCAAACCGCAAGCAATACTGCTCGACTGGCGTGACCAACCCTCAAGGCTGTCCAGGCAGGATGAACGCTACATCAAGAAATCCTTCTACCACGCCAAAATTCACTATCTGGCAGAACAGCGCGTCGCTACGCAGTTCTGCATTTGGGGTACCGGACCGACAGCTTTACGCGTGCACGACCTGCTCGACAAACACCCAGTCCAAATTAGTGGCTTTATCGATGTAGCGGAAAAAATGATTGGACGGCAAAAGCGCAACAAACCCGTATTAAGCGCCTGGGAACTCGAAAAAACCGATAATTTCATACTCGTTGCGGTCGCTTCACGCGGCGCACGCGATGATATACGGTCACATCTAAATGATCGTGGATTTAACGAAGGTTCCGACTATCTATGTGTCGCGTAAAACAAGCCGTATAGTAGAGAAAACCTCACAAACGCCGCTCTCACTATAATACAGGAGCAAAACCCAAGCAGGGTTTGTTAGTGTTCTACGCATCCTCTAAATTAACCCCTTAATTTAAAAGCAGCCCCCCCTGATTTGGCTACTATATACTTAGGCATTCGAGAAAAACGCCGTGGCTCGCGAACGCTCACTTAGCAGCCTATTAAAACCTGAACCCATACGGTTAGAATCAAGCACAACATTGGAGAAAAAGTCAGCATGAATAAATTTACTATTCTAGCCCCAGTGACAATAATAGTGGCAGTCATTCTGTCAGGATGTGACCAGCCGGTGAACACTGAGACGTCCGTACCAGAATCAATATCAAACTCAGGGGGGCCTTACCAGACCACTGGCATAAAGATTGGTGAAGTCACCGATACCGAGGCTATTATCTGGACAAGGTTAACGCTAGCTTCGCAGCGTGTAGGCACCGAAGCGCCGTGGCCAGAATTTCTCTATCAGGCTCCGGGTGAGGAAGAATTGCAAGAAGACATCCCCGGCCGCTTTCACCCGCACGACTGGACACCCGTAGTTATCTATCCCGAGGGATCATCAATCGATTTCATCGAGGGTGCGGTTCGAGGTGCAGCCGGTGAGGTTCGTGTTCGATATCGACATGGAGACAATGAAACCTGGCAATCAACCGATTGGATGGGCGTAAATCCGGATCAAGACTTCACCCAACAGTTCACCCTGTCAGATCTCTCACCGGCGACTGAATATGAGTTACAGGTAGATGCGCGTTCAACAGGTAGTGTACAAATATCTTCGTCGCTCGATGGGCGATTTCACACGGCACCACCCGCTGATGTTCCGGCTCGTGTCGTTTTTACATCGGTGACCGGTCAGGATTACGAAGATCAGGATGCAGCCGAAGGTGGTTTTCGTTTTTATCGTTCAATGATGGATTTGGGCGCCGATTTTTTTGTACATACTGGCGACATCGTCTACTACGACGCCTGGGCGAAAACGGTTGATCTGGCTCGATGGGGATGGGCTCGAATGTATAGTCTGCCAACAAACTTTGAATTTCAGCGTTACGTTCCCACCTACTTTATGAAAGATGATCATGACGTATGGCAAGACGACAGCTGGCCGAGCCAGCAAAGCAAATACATGGGCGACCTTACCTTTCAGGATGGGGTAAGAATTTTCAAAGAACAGGTTCCGATGAAGGATTCGACCTACCGTACATTTCGCTGGGGGAAAGATGTGCAAATCTGGCTCGTCGAGGGCAGGGATTTCCGCGACCCGAATTCAGATCCTGACAGCCCAGACAAGACGATCTGGGGCGCGGAGCAAGTCGCCTGGTTTAAAGAGACCGTCGAGGCCTCCGATGCCACATTTCGAATTTTGATTAGCCCCACGCCTTTTGTTGGCCCAGACATTGATGGCAAGACCGACAGCCACGCCAACGATTCGTTTAAGACCGAAGGCGATGATTTGCGTAAATTCATGGTGCAGCAAAAAAACATGATTGTAATTTGCGGAGACCGCCATTGGCAGTACGTTTCGATCGATGATGAAACAGGATTACGAGAATATGCGACCGGAGCCGCTAGTGACGCGCACGCTGGTGCATGGGCAAGCAACGATGACGTGCGTCCAGAACATCTTTACTTAAACATTATTGGCGGGTTTTTGTCAGTAACGGTGGATCGTGTTGACGGCGTTCCAACTTTGGCAATGCGCCACCATGGCGTGGACGGCGATGTACTGTTTGAAGATATTTTAACCGAGGAAATTCTGGCGGCAAACTAGCACACTGCCCATATTATTTAGGCGCAGCTGGTGGAAGCTACCTGGCTAACTTTTTTTCCAGCTTTTTTTTCAGTTCTGCCAGCTGCTCTTCCATAAGCTCTAACCTGGCTCGCGTTTTTGCGAGCACGGCAGTTTGAATATCGAATTCCTCACGGCTCACAAATTCCATCTCTTCGAGCTTGCTTTTCATTAACGCGAGCGAGTTATCTTTTATCGCATCAGCGACCCCTTTGGGCATCGCTTTGCGACCGATATCGAGTATCGACTCGATTACATCTTGAGGCTTTTCCATAGCTGTAAATATACCATGAGATTAACACCCCAAAACAGACAAGCATAAAAAAGGCCAAGCATTGGCTTGGCCTTTTTAGGTCGAAGAACTAGCTACTCGTCAAATTCCAAAATTTCCTGCTCGAAACCGAGGAAGCTAACATTGTCCATGCACATAAACTCTCCGATATCCCAATCAACACGCCCGTATTGCCGCTGACCGCTCCATGGCTCAGTGAATGCCACAGGATCTTCAATCATGATATCGATCTGCAAGATCCCGTCATCACTTATCTGGAATCGCTCCACAACCTTCAGCTCTTCGCTATGAGGCACGCCTCTGCGATCAATCCAGGTCTTGTCGTTAAAGTTCGTCGTCTCCACAACTAATGTATCGCCTTCCCAGTGACCGATGGAATCGCCCATCCAACCTGGAGAAAGAGCTTCCGAATGTCCGCGACCATCGGTGTATATCTGGCGAATCAAATGATCGTATTCAAAAACCATCATGACTCTGCCGGGTAACTGAATGATTTCCATTGGGAACGGATGGAAATAAATACGCGGCGTCCCTGGCGGAAAACATTTGTAAACCGGGTCATTCGTATCGGCTACGGTAGCGCTATTTGGGCCGAAGGTCGGTCTGGCAGTCTCAAATCGTGCCGTCGCCCATTCCGTCATCGGCGGAAGCTCGGCACTAAAGCCGAAGCCCCCATATGCCCGCGCCTCAGGAGCTCTCCTGCCATTCCAAACGCCAGAGAGATCTGCACCGTGGTCCATCATTTCCGTCGTCATAGCGGAATGCGCATCAGAGTTCGGCATTTGTGCTTGCAGCACTCCAGCACCCAAAAACAGCGCAATCATAATTGTTAGTAATCGCATAATCGGTTCCAACTAGTTCAACAACTCTTTACCCTGACCATCCAGGACCATTTCTACCCACAGGGACGGTGCACCACCCCGGGCCGGGCTGCCAGTAATCGTGATCTGATCGCCAGCTTTAAAAAGGTCCCTGGTCCAACCATCGTTACGCGCCAAACGGTTTGGACTGGTTAGGCCAGCGGACCAAACGACCTTGATACCATCAGCATTCTCAACCTCAAAGAAAATAAGTACGTGCGGATTTATAAATTGGAAATCGGTAACAACGCCTGAAATCGTAACCGATTGCTCCAGATCGTAAACTACCGATGCACCATGGTGGGCAAAAAGCGGAGTCGAACCAATGAGTAGTCCGGCTATCAAAATAAATGGGGCTAGTATCTTTTTCATGGGTAACACCTCATGCGTCTCACATTTAAGTTTGAAGTACGGATGGAGTATAAATGGCTTGGCCGTCCTGTTCTATATGCGAACCGGAATATTCGCCCAAAAACTTGATCTAAATCAAGAAAGCATCTTTGGGTAATTAAAATGCGGGTATAAAAAAGAGGCGCCGAAGCGCCTCTTTTAAACAGCTGTGTCAGCTGGAGGAGGAGAATTTAACTTATTGCGTCTTGATTAGGCTTGGCCCGAGGTGAATTCCGGGTAAGCCTCCAAACCACACTCTGATAGATCCACACCTGCATACTCTTCCTCTTCAGAAACGCGGATACCTATGGTCATTTTAATGATGCCCCAGGTGATCAGGCTGGCACCAAATACCCAGATGAAAATGACCAGCAACCCGGTCAATTGACCGCCAAACGTGGCATCAGCATCGGTAAGCAATACCGCAAATATGCCCCAGATACCTACCGTACCGTGTACCGAGATTGCACCAACAGGGTCGTCAATTTTCAGTTTGTCGAGCAAAACGATGCTTGCGACTACCAAAATACCGCCAACACCGCCAATGAGCGTGGCAGATAGACCCGTTGGGTCAGCCGGTTCTGCGGTAATCGCTACCAGGCCAGCCAATGCACCGTTCAAGGCCATTGTCAGGTCCGCCTTGCCAAACGCCAGCCGCGCAGTAATTAAGGCAGCAATCAAACCACCGGCAGCGGCCGCATTGGTGTTCAAAAATACGTTAGCCACTTCGTTGGCAACCCCGATTCCGCCCAACTTAAGGGTAGAGCCACCATTGAAACCGAACCAGCCCAACCAAAGGATAAATGTACCCAAGGTGGCTAGCGGTAAA
>JABJKL010000212.1 GCA_018660405.1 Pseudomonadota bacterium
ATACCCATCTCACTTGCAGGTGATGAGGTCGAATCCATTGGTAATGGGGTTGTGCTTTTGCGAGGGAATGCCGAGCTTGTGCAAGGACGTCAGCGATTGACTGGAGAGGAATTACGCTATAACCGTGAGACTGATGAGATAGAAGGTAGTGGCGACGTTACATGGCGCTCACCAGCGGGTGATTGGTTGCAAACGGATTCTTTACGGGTGCAGGTGCCAACTCAAATCGGTGAAGCGGGCGTGTCCGAGTTTAAAATGGCGGCACGTGGAGTAGCTATAAACGAAGATACAGAGTCGGTTGAAGTGCAGGCGCGTGGAACCGCCGATCAAATATTTTTGGAAGGCGCTGGTGTGACGCGTCTTAGGAGAGTAATTTATACCACGTGCGCAGAAGGTCAGAACGATGTGATGTTGTCTGCTTCTGAGTTAGAGTTGGATCAAAATACCGGTCGAGGTTTAGCCAGGAACCTGGGTGTTCGATTCAAAGGCGTGCCGATTTTTTATTTTCCTGTACTGAGTTTTCCGATTAACGATCAGCGTAAGACCGGCTTGCTGTTTCCCGAGTTTGGATCAGAAACCGATTCGGGGTTTGTATTGGGCGCGCCATGGTACTGGAATGTTCACGAGCAAGTTGACGCCACGATTACACCAACTTTGTATACCGAACGAGGGGGGCAGCTTAGAGGTGAAGTGCGTTATATGACGGAGCAGTCGAAAGGCCAATTTAATGGCGAGTACTTGCCCGGTGATGACAAGTTCAATGGTGAAGATCGTTTTTTATTAGATTTTGAACACGATCAAAAATTTGGTGATAATTGGACTTTTAAAGGGGTGTATAACGATCTATCGGATACTGAGTATTACAATGATTTTTATAATGATATCAATTATTACTCGGTGTTTTTCGTTGATCGGCAAGCATCCTTAAGATATCGCGGCGACTGGTTTAATCTGGGTGTAAGGGCACATCAATATAAGGCGATTGATGCTGGAATTCAGAAGCCTTTTGAGCGGTTGCCAGAATTAACATTTTCGACAAATTTCGATGAGGGTCCTATGGACCTGGAATATGGCTTAAACATGTCGATGGTTGATTTTTCGCATCAGACGTTTATTGGCGGTCAGCGTTTTGATGCAACGCCGTATCTTGAATTACCGCTTAAAAACACCTGGGGGTTCTTTAGGCCTCGAGTGGAGCTCAGGCACACGCAATATTCGATAGATGATAACGGTGTGCAGGTGAAAACTTCTGATGCCGTTTTCGACGCAACGGGATTGGAAGTGACGCCCGCGATCTTTGCGCCTTTTTCGGAGGTGAACGACACTAACCCCAGCCGCACAGCACCGATATTTTCCCTGGATGCGGGTGTTTACTTTGAACGTCGAGCCAATTGGTTTGGACGTGACGCCATTCAAACATTAGAACCTCGAGTGTTTTATGCTTACGCACCGGAAGTTGATCAGTCAGATCTACCTGCCTTTAGTGCATCTGAAATTACCTTCAATAATTTTGGTGAAATATACCGGGCAAATCGTTTCTATGGTGCAGACAGGGTGGGCGACACAAACCAGGTTACGTTGGCATTGACCAGCCGTATCGATGATTCGGAGACCGGTGATCGATTATTTAAAGGGAGCATCGGCACGGTATTTTTTCTAAAAGATCGAAAAGGATTTGAGGGTATAAATCTGCAAAACGGGGAATCTTTTTCCAGACCAGATAATACCGATAGTGTTGCTGACCTGTTAGGTGAAGTGCACATGCAATTGGGTGAGAATGTGGGCGTTTATGGATATATGCAATGGAACACCGATGACGGGAATGTTCGTCAGGGACAGTTTGACCTTAATTACATAAACGGAGCACGGTTTTTTGGGATTGGTTATCGATACTCCGATAATGCGATCGAACAAGTAGATGTACGGGCGCAATGGCCTTTGACCGATCGTTGGACGATTTTTGGTAATGATCGATTTTCTATCAGGGATGAGGAGAACCTCGAAACTGAAGTTGGATTTCAGTATGACGGCTGTTGTTGGCGCCTGAGAGTTTTCTACCAAAACCGAGTTCGGGCAGCGGTTGATGATCGGCAGTCCTTTTTGGCCGAATTTGAATTAACGGGCTTGGCGCGGATTAGATCCGGGCTATAAAGATAGCTCGCCTGAATTATTTAGATTAACCTGCATTGATGATTATGGACAAATTCTGTCTTTGTTTGATGGCGATCGCCATCATCGTGCGATTGCTTTCAGCGCCACTGATGGCACAAGAGTTAGCACCAGAAGAACCTTTAACGCTGCAAGAGGAGCCTTCAGCGATACAAGAGGAGCCTTCAGCGCTACCAGAGCTACGCGAAATAGATCGCGTGATCGCTGTTGTGAATGATGACGTGATAACCAAAGGCGAGTTTGATACACGTGTCAGCGCGTTACGCGCCGAACTTGATGCAGCTCGGGAAGGAGATCAAAGTTTACCAATGCCACCAGAGGAATTGCTCCGAGAGCAACTCATGGAGCGCCTGGTTGTGGAGTCTTTGCAGCTGCAATTGGGCGACAGGATGGGGATTGAGATGGGTGAAGAGGAGCTATTGGCAGCTGCCAGACAAATAGCTCAATCGAACAGCGTAACTATTGAACAGTTAGAAGCGGATTTGCGTAGCCAGGGTACGACAATGAGTAGCTTTTTGGCAGATCTGCGGCGACAAATGGTTATTCGGCAAGTGGTTGATGCTCTTGTGGTGAACCGGGTTCGGGTTTCCCCGGATGAAATTGATGAATTTCTAGCCCAAATCGGAGATAGAGATATTGAGGGGGAGTATTTTTTGAGGCATATTTTGATCTCGATTCCGGAAGAGGGAAATGCTGACCAGTTGCGGTCGATAGAGCGATTAGCGGATGATGTGGTTCGTCAAGTGCGTTCAGGCTTGCAGTTTTCTGAGGCGGCAATTACCTACTCGAATGCGCCTGATGCCTTGGACGGAGGGGAATTGGGTTGGCGAAAGCTTGGGCAATTACCTTCTTTGTTCGTCGACGCCCTGCCGGGTATGCAGCTGGGCCAAATTTCGGACGTCTTACGCAGTCCAAACGGCCTTCATATTTTAAAGTTGGAAGATAAGCGGGGTCTGGCGACGGAAACAATAACGAAAACGCGTGCTCGTCATATATTAATTTCTGCCGATAATGCAATTGCTCGTGATCAAGCGAAACTGCAGTTAGAGTCTGTTAGAGCACGCGTTATTAGTGGTGCAAACTTCGCCGATATTGCGGAAGCTATGTCTGATGATCCGGTATCAGCGACTCAAGGTGGGGAACTTGGTTGGTTATCACCGGGTGATACGGTTGCTCCGTTTCAGCGGGCAATGGACTCTTTGGGGTTAAACGGATTATCCCAACCTGTTGATAGCCAATTCGGCGTGCATTTGATTCAAGTTTTGGAACGTAAAGACGAAGAAGTTGGGGATTTGTTAATACGCAGACAGGCGGCTGAACAGCTGAGGAATAGAAAGGCCGATGAGCGCTATTCGGAATGGGTCAGAGAAATTCGCGATGAAGCTTATGTTGAAGTATACGAGCCTTAATACACTACACTAGTTAAAGACTCAGACTGGATCGACCTTGCTTAAAAAGGATTAACATAAAGTTTGCCACGCTTCCCTTCGCAGCGCCGCTCCGCTGTGCGGGATTTTTATAATTTGTTCTACCGCATTATTCGTCGCTTATTTGGAATAAGCAAACGACTCTCCTCATGCCAGCCATGTCTGGCACGTTTTCAGTATCAACTTTTCAGCATCAACAACGGTAACCAGCGTGTGAGTATTAGCTCATTTGCCGTTCTTTTATTTCATTGAGAGTCTTGCAGTCTACGCATTGTTCAGCGGTCGGGCGAGCTTCAAGGCGTTGTATGCCAATTTCAACACCACAACTTTCGCACCAACCGTAGTCATCGCCATCAATCCTGGAAATAGTTTCGTCAATTTTCTTCAGTAGCTTGCGTTCCCTGTCCCGGTTACGAAGTTCTAGCGACATGTCGGTTTCCTGACTGGCTCGATCAGTAGGATCAGGGTGATTGATATTTTCATCCTGCATGTTGTGCAGGGTTCGCGAAACATCGTCAACCAGCGATTTACGCCACGCTCTGAGAATCGCGCGAAAATGTTCACGCTGCTTATCACTCATGTACTTTTCTATTTTTTTGGCTTTATACGGCGCAATACCGTGGATCACCTTGTTTTCTGCTTTCGCCATTTTCAGGTCGTCCCCTTTTTAACTTTTGGATGAAATTCGATGAAGGTAGTGCTGGCAAAAAGGCCAGCGATTATGTCAGTTATATCTCAAGTGAACATAAGCCAAGCAATTGATATATCTAATAAAAACTATGTCTCTACAGAAAAAATCAGAACTTAATTGCCGCGCTGGAAAAATTCAGTCGGTTGGTATACTACAATCGATCTTTAGGCGCAAATTAAATGACAATAAATTTTCTGGTGAAGGGGTCGGTGTTGGCGCGAAGCATTAGATAAATGAGTTGTAAATTTTGTGATTTATCAAATGATGTGGGTAAAAATAGTTCGTTAACCCCTTGTAAACGTTATTAGTTCTACGTTGTTTGGCTACCCTGTAGTGTGCATAATGTGTGCAGTTGAATACTTTTATGACTTTGCGGACACGTACTTAAGACGCTAAAAATAGATAACGACAGTCGGAAGGCTGGGAGTTAGAAAATGAAAATTACTAAATTATGCCTGGTCCACACAGTAGCGGTTGCATTCGTACTAGCGAGTTGCGGAAACCCGGAAGATCAATCGGCAGTTGAAGGCGTTATGAATTCTACTCAAAAAGCGGCATCTGATGTTGTAGATGCGGTTGCAGAAGCTGCCGATGAAGCTGCTGCCACTAGTGAGTAAGAGGGTGTAAGAGCAAGTGGTTAGTATAAAGCCCCGTTTCTGCGGGGTTTTATACGGCGGCAACAGTCAAAGGGATAGCTCTATTAATATGAAATTATCCTGAGTGGCCTTATTTGGGGAATAGGAAGCTCCGCGCGCCATACCGAATGGTATATGGGGTACATGAGAATTTGAGCACGAAGCTGATGCCTCGGATCACCGAAAAAGGCATGGAAAAGGGTAATCATAAGAGGTGCCTAAATGTAATATTTTGACGCACGTCACAGTATTGTCATATAAGCGAATTACTCTACGAGCTTAAAATTTTAAATAAACTTATTGGAGTAAATGTGAAAAGAGTAATCTGTTCTGTGGTTCTAGCCGCCTCTGTGGTGTCTACCCCTGGCATCGCCGGAGCCAGAGACTATATCTCGGTCGTTGGTTCTTCCACGGTTTATCCTTTTTCTACCGTTGTTGCAGAACGCTTTGGCAGAGTTACCGATTTTAGATCGCCAAAGGTTGAGTCAACGGGCTCCGGTGGCGGCTTTAAATTATTTTGTGCGGGTGTTGGCGAGAATACGCCAGACATCACAAACGCTTCACGGGCGATCAAAGGCAGCGAAATAGAGCTTTGTGCCAGCAACGGTGTGGCCGAAGTTGAACAAGTATTGGTTGGTTATGATGGTATTGTGATGGCGAATGCTATCGATGCACCTGTGTTTGAATTGAGCCTTAAGGACGTGTTTTTGGCGCTCGCGAAGCAGGTGCCTGACACTAGCGGGAAACTGGTTGATAACCCAAATTCAACGTGGGCTGATGTTAATGCCAGCTTGCCCGCTATCAGGATTGAAGTGCTTGGGCCACCGCCAACATCAGGTACGCGTGATGCGTTCGTAGAGTTGGCTATGGAAGGTGGTGCGAAAATGGTTGATTCTTTAGCGAATCTTCGTGCGGCGAACGCAGGTGACGAGACTGTCGCGATAATGTCTACTTTGGGTCTTTCGGCGAGCATTGCTCAAGCCTTTGAAAACTCAAAGGGTAAAGCACCAACAGGCGCGGATATTTTCGTTCAGATCGCGCATGCGATTCGTGAAGATGGTGCTTATATCGAAGCGGGTGAAAACGATAACCTGATTGTTCAGAAGTTAGCGGCTAATCCGAACGCACTGGGTATTTTTGGATTTAGCTTTTTGGAAGAAAACGCCGATAAGGTAAAAGGTGCCAGTATTGATGGACGGGTTCCAACTTTTGAAGCAATTTCCGCCAGCGAGTATCCGGTTAGCCGCCCTTTGTACTTCTATGTGAAGAAAGCGCACATGGGCACCATCCCAGGCATTCAAGAATATGTCGACGAGTTTTTGAGAGACGCCGCGTCAGGTGATGAAGGTTATCTGGTTGACCGTGGCTTGATTCCGGTTCCGCTTGGTGAATCACGAGTAGAAGCGGTCAAGTAAAAGCTGCACACAGAGTAATTCTGAAAATGAACGCTTCAACCCTGGTTCTGGTATTGATCGCGATTACCGTCGCCTCCTACTACGGCGGTGTGATGCGATCCCAGGCACTTGCGAGACCTTTGGGCGGCATCAAGCATTTGTCGGCCTTACCGTCTTACTACGGTTTTATGGCGGTGACCTGGGCGGTAATACCCGCGCTCATCTTGCTACTTGTTTGGACAATTTACGAAGCTTCTGTCATCAGCAATATGGTAATTGCCTTATTGCCATCAGAGACTGCCAGTTTGAGTGAGGGCGAGCTTGGTTTGTTGTATAGCCGTATTGCTAATGTTGCGTCCGGCATAATGCAGTGGGATACCCTGGGCGAGGCGTATCGACCAGCGGTAGAGCGCATGATCGAGCTGCAGACGTTTACTGCACGTTACAAACCAATATTGGTAATTTCTCTCGCTGTGGTCGGTGCATTGATCGCGCTAAAAATGGTGAGTGCCCAGTGGAATGTGCGATATCCAGTAGAACGTATTTTTAACATCTTGTTGTTTTTGTGTTCTGGAATCGCGGTATTGATTACTGTTGGAATCGTTTTTTCTGTAGTGTTCGAATCACTGCGATTTTTCGGAGAAATATCATTTTTTGATTTTGTGTTTGGCACGCAATGGAGCCCACAAATCGCCATTCGGGCCGATCAAGTGGGGGCATCCGGTGCTTTTGGGGTGATCCCGTTGTTGGTCGGCACAATGCTCATATCTATAATTGCGATGTTTGTTGCGGTGCCGGTGGGTCTGATGTCGGCGATTTATTTGTCTGAATATGCGAGCGTGCAGGTAAGAAATATCGTTAAACCGTTGTTGGAAATCCTGGCCGGTATCCCCACTATTGTTTACGGCTTTTTCGCGGCAATTACGGTTGCGCCTGCCATACGTGCAGCGGGCGAAGGTGTTGGTTTGGAGGTTGCCTCAGAAAGTGCGCTGGCAGCAGGTTTGGTGATGGGCGTCATGATTATTCCATTTGTCTCATCGTTATCTGATGATGTGATCAATGCCGTACCCAACAGTTTGCGTGATGGCTCTTACGGCCTGGGTGCTACGCAATCAGAAACCATTCGTAAAGTAATTATTCCTGCGGCCCTGCCCGGCATCGTAGGCGGCGTTTTGCTGGCGGTCTCACGCGCGATTGGCGAGACCATGATTGTGGTGATGGCGGCTGGCTCAATGGCGAATCTTACTGTTAATCCACTGGAGGCGGTGACGACAGTAACGGTGCAGATTGTAACTTTGTTAGTGGGTGACCAGGAATTTGATAATGCCAAAACCCTGGCAGCCTTTGCGTTGGGATTAATGTTATTTGTTATCACCCTGGGACTTAATTTTATTGCCTTGTATGTGGTCAAAAAATATCGAGAACAATATGACTGACTCAGTACGTAAAACGGTTCGCGATAACCTTAAGAAGCGTTATCGAGCGGAACGATATTTTCGTTGGTTCGGCGTGATATCCGTTGGCTTTGGGTTGCTTTGTTTGGTCGCTTTATTTGGCGACATTTTTAGCAAGGGTATCGGTGCTTTTCGCCAAACAGCGGTCGAGTTGGAAGTGTTTTTTGATCCGGATGTGTTGGGTGTTTCGGCGTCGGCAGAAGAGGCCAAAATTCGAACTGCTAATTTTGATGGCCTGTATAAAGCCGTGCTTCGAGAGCGATTTCCAGAGGTGACCACCCGTGGTGACAGGCGCGTCTTGTACCGTTTGTTAAGTACAGAGGCTGCTTTTGATTTGCAAGCTCTGAGCATGGCAAATCCTGACCTGATCGGGCAAACGCGCAAAATTTGGCTGCTCGCCGATGATGACGTCGATATGTACTTTAAATATGGCCGTAGCGGAGAACAGGTCGGTCGATTGAGTGAAGCCCAGCAAGCTTGGGCAGAACAGTTAATTGCCCAGGGCGCTGTTAAGACTCGCTTCAACACCGGTCTTTTTACCAATGGCGATTCCCGAGACCCAGAAATAGCCGGTGTAAAGGGTGCTGTTCTTGGGTCCTTGTTCACACTTATGGTGACTTTTCTAATTTCGTTTCCGGTCGGTGTGGCCGCTGCCATTTACCTTGAAGAGTTTGCCCCGAAGAATAAGCTGACCGATTTTATTGAGGTCAACATCAATAATTTGGCCGCGGTGCCATCGATTATTTTTGGTTTATTGGGATTGGCGGTGTTTATTAACTATTTTGGAGTGCCTCGCTCGGTGCCTTTAGTAGGTGGTTTAGTGCTGTCGTTGATGACGCTGCCGACGGTGATCATTTCCAGTCGCGCTTCGATTACCGCGGTGCCGCCTTCGATCAGGGAAGCCGCGTTAGGCATAGGCGCTTCAAAAGTACAGGTGGTACTACACCATGTGTTACCGTTGGCGATGCCGGGAATGCTAACCGGAGCAATTATCGGTATGGCGCGGGCTTTGGGTGAGACTGCGCCGTTGCTGATGATTGGCATGGTCGCCTTTATTATTGATCCACCATCCGGTGTGCTGGACCCCGCAACCGTGCTGCCGGTACAAATATATTTGTGGGCGGACAGTGCTGAACGTGCCTTCACTGAGCGCACGTCGGCCGCTATCATGGTGTTATTGGTATTTTTGATCGTGATGAATGGCTTGGCCGTGTGGTTGCGTAGTCGGCTCGAGACTCGTTGGTAATATGCGTCGGAATAAAGGGAAAGCAAATGGCAGGTATAAATACGATGATTGATGAAGGGCGGACGCAAGATGATGTGGCGCCGTTGACGGCGGTAGAAATGCCGAGACAAGAGTCGATCGACGAGAATTACGAAACGGTTGGTTCACCGCTGCTGCATAACCCATTGGTAAAAACAAGAAACGTCAATGTTTTCTATGCTGAAAAGCAGGCTATATTTAATGTAAACCTCGATATCGCTAAAAACGAGGTTATCGCGATGATTGGTCCTTCCGGCTGCGGGAAGTCGACGTTTCTGAGATGCCTGAACCGTATGAACGATACGATTGATACTTGCCGGGTTCAAGGTGATATTGTTTTGGAAGGACAGGATATTTATGATCGTTCGGTTGATGCGGTGGAGTTACGTGCCCGCGTGGGAATCGTTTTTCAAAAACCAAATCCTTTCCCTAAATCCGTCTACGAAAATGTTGCTTACGGGCCGCGAATTCACGGTCTGGTTAATCGAAAATCAGATCTGGACGATATCGTTGAAGATAGTCTGAAGCGTGCGGGGCTTTGGGAAGAAGTGAAAGATGAGCTCGAGGGTTCAGGAACAGGCCTGTCGGGTGGTCAGCAGCAACGATTATGTATTGCGCGTACTATTGCGGTTAGCCCGGACATTATATTAATGGATGAACCTTGTTCGGCGCTTGATCCAATCGCAACGGCCAAGATTGAAGAACTTATTGCTGAGTTGAGAGAAAATTACACTATCGCGATTGTTACCCACAACATGCAACAAGCGGCAAGAGTGTCTTCCAGGACTGCGTATTTTCATTTGGGTAAGCTGATTGAGGTAGGTGAGACAGAAATTGTATTTACTCGTCCTGTGCACCCACTCACAGAGGCCTATATAACCGGACGATTCGGGTAGTCGAATCGGATACATTGTTGGTTGAAATATTATGAACAAAAACCTTAACCTCGATAAACATATATCCAGCCAATTCAATGATGACCTGGAAAGAGTCAAAACCCATGTGCTGGCAATGGGTGGTTTGGTAGAAGCTCAGATTAACGATTCTATTACTGCCTTAATCGAAGGTAACGCTAGTTTGGCTCAGAAGGTTCGTGATAAGGAGCGTGCGATCAACTCGATGGAGTTGGATATTGATGCCGAGTGCGCCACCATATTGGCACTGCGGCAACCTGCGGCCTCTGATTTACGATTGCTGATTGCGGCACTTAAATCCATTACCGATATTGAGCGAATGGGGGATGAAGCCAAGCGTATAGCTTCATTTGCGCTCAAATTGCTTGAAGATGGCGAAGCGTGGACGGGTTATAAGGAATTCAACAAAATCGGTGAACGTGTTCGCAAGATGACCAGCGACACATTCAACTCCTTTGCGCGTTTTGATGTTGAGCTGGCACGAACGATAGGAGATCAAGATCGTAGCGTCGATACGGCTTATCACGCCGCAATTCAGGAATTGTTGTCGCAAATATCGGATAATCCAGAAAATTTAATTCAAAATATGAATGTTATGTGGTCGCTGCGGTCTTTGGAGCGGATTGGTGACCACTGCATCAATATCGCGGAATACGTGATCTATTTGGTTGAAGGTGACGATGTTCGTCACGCTAAGGACAAAGCCAAAGAAAAAAAGAAATAATGAAGTTTTTTGGCTGGGTCAAGCTTGCTTGGACGTATCGGCTAAATCCAGTTCAATCAGACGTGATGCCGGGAACGTACACCGAAAGGTACTGCCAACTTGCAGCTCACTTTCAATGGTGAGTTTGGCCTGATGTCGTTGAAGTACGTGTTTGACAATTGCCAAGCCCAGACCCGTGCCGCCTCTATTCCGTGAGCGGTCAGCATCTGCCCGATAAAAGCGTTCGGTCAATCGTGATAGATGACGTTCTGCGATGCCGGTGCCATTGTCGATGACTTCAAAATGGCCACCCGCTGCATTTTTATACCAGTGAATTTTGATCAATCCGCCCGCCGGTGTGTACTTCACCGCATTAACAACCAGATTAGTGAATGCGCTTTGAAGTTCGCTACTTGAACCCTCAATGAGTAAAGACGAATTGATATCGAATTTAAATAAATGACCGTCTTCGCCGCTAACCGAACGCGCTACGTCGTGAATTTCGGTGACCAGATTGGCGACGGACACTTTCTCCAGATTGCTGGGTGTTGTGTCGTGTTCCAGCCTGGATAGATACAGCAAATCCTCAATGATGGCGTGCATCCGATTACTGTGTTCACGCATTTCCGAGACCGCTTTTACGGCTTTGTCGTTCAGGCTTTTATTGCCTTCCAGCAGTTCAACATAGCCCTTGAATACGGTAAGCGGGGTTTTTAACTCATGTGAAACATTCGCGACAAAGTCTTTCCTGATTGTGTAGGTGTCAATTAGTCGGGTAACATCGCGGGCGATCAGCAGATACAGGTCATCTGCATAGGGAACGATCGATACGCTTAATACCAGGCGCTGATCAATCGGTGCAGGGAATTCAGTAGTGGACTGTTCTGGAGAAAGTTCTGAATCACTTGAATAAGCGTCGTTCAGAAGGCGAGTGAAATTGGGGTGACGTATCAAATTGTTTATCGGACGCTGGATGTCGCGTGGCCAATCAATATCGAGATATCTTTTGGCGGTGTCATTCATCCACTCAATGCGAGTCTGGTCATCCAGTATCACCAACCCATCGGGTAAGGCCGATGCGCCGCGCCGAAACTGGCTCATGTATTGTTGTAGTCGTTTTTTACGCTGACGGTTACTTTTCATCAAGCGGTCGAATACGCTGCTGATATCCGAAATGACGCCGGCTGTATAGGGCATTGGGTTTTGGCTAGGCCGTCTAAGCCAATCGTAAAGTAATTTGAAGCGATGATATTGCCAAAAGATGATGGCGATTGCGCCAATCAGCAGGCACAGCAGCAACTGGTTGAGCATCAGACCGATTGCGGTGGCGATGCCACCGACTAAAAAATAGCGATAAAGTTCGTCTTTCAACTATCTACCCAGGTCTGGTTTTAATCTGCTTCGGGTAGCTTTAGTAATTGGATTTTTTTGTGAGTTCAAGGCGGTGACGCACGGAGAACCGGAATGTATATGTGATACATGAGGATTCGAGTACGGCACTAACGCTGAAATCGCGGAAAAAGCCAATTACTAAAGCTACCCGTTAGCTCTCTGCGGAGAAGCGATACCCAACACCGCGAACGGTCTTAATGTAAATATCGCAGTGGTATGGTTCCAGGACTTTGCGTAATCGGCGAATATGCACATCAATGGTTCGTTCTTCTACGTAAATATTTTCTCCCCAAACATTATCCAGCAACTGTACGCGTGAATAAACTCGTTCCGCGTGTGACATAAAGAAATGCAACAATTTGAATTCGGTCGGACTAAGCATGAGCGTTTGCCCATCTACGGTCACTTGATGCCTTTCGGTATCTAGAATCAGTCGCCCACCCACAATGGTTTCACTTGCAAGCGGTTCTACCAATCTACGCAATAGAGCATTGACGCGTGAGATGAGTTCACGTGTAGAAAAGGGCTTGGCTATGTAGTCATCCGCGCCGACATCTAATCCGCGAACACGGTCATCTTCTCCGCTTCGGGCGGTCAACATGATAATGCCGATGTGACTGAATTTGCTGTCACTTTTAAGTTTTCGGGCAAAGTCTATGCCGCTTATACCAGGCATCATCCAGTCCAGTAAAATCACATCCGGGGTTTGCTCTGAAATAATAGATTCGGCTTGGTGCGCACTTGCGGCATCCAACACATCGAAATCAGCATTTTCGAGCGCCATGCGAACCATGTCGCGAATAGCGCTCTCGTCGTCGACAATCAGAATGGCTTTTTTCATCTTAGCTATTTAGCCGATTAATTATTACAGGCAAATGACAAAATAGCGATTATGCAAAGGTTCCAAGAGCGCAATTGGGTGCTTACTTTGATTCACCACATCCCCTAAAATAGAGCCACTATGAAGACTTACGATTTTAACAAGTTAAAAAAACGCTTACGACGCAATGTGGGTGAGGCGATTAGCGATTTTGGCATGATTGCCGACGGAGACCGCATTATGGTGTGTCTGTCCGGCGGTAAAGACTCCTACACAATGCTCGAAGTATTAATGGGCTTGCTAAAGACGGCACCCATTCGGTTTGAGTTGGTGGCGGTGAATCTGGATCAAAAACAGCCCGGATTCCCCGAGCACGTGTTGCCGGAGTATTTGACGGAGCAGGGCGTTGAATATCGCATAGTCCAGGAAGACACCTACAGCATTGTTAAAGAAAAGATTCCCGAAGGAAAAACCACGTGCTCACTCTGTTCAAGATTGCGAAGAGGTATTTTGTATCGTGTTGCCAAGGAGTTAGGCGCGACCAAATTAGCTCTGGGCCATCACATGGACGACATGGTAGAAACTTTATTTTTGAACATGTTCCATGGCGCGCGCATGAAAAGTATGGCGGCCAAGTTAATCAGTGACGACAAGCAAAATATCGTTATACGCCCATTGGCGTATTGTCGGGAGAAAGACATTGCAAAATTTGCTGCTGCCCGTGAATACCCGATCATTCCCTGTAATCTCTGTGGCTCACAGGAAAATCTTGCACGCCAGAAAGTAAAAACCATGTTGGCGCAGTGGGAACGTGAACAGCCAGGCAGAGTAGTGAATGTTTTTCGATCCATGCAACGAATTACCGTCAGTCATTTGTTCGATACTGGTCTATATGACTTCGAAGGCATGCAACTCGAGCGCGCGGATGAATTTGCAGAACTGAACACAGCCCTCGATACCGAAAGATCTGCTCATGTGCACGAGTTAGTCTTGGAACACAATTTGTTAACTTTACCCGATTGAAATGAGCACTCCGATTGATAAAGCGTACTTTGAGCAAGCCTTGTTCGATCAGCAAGAGGAGTTGCTCGGGGTTAGTAAACTGGCTCGAGAATCCTCGAGTACGGTTGAACTTGATCAAACACGCATGGGGCGCTTGTCGCGCATGGATGCGATACAAATGCAGGAGATGTCCAAAGCAACCGATGTACGCCGTAACGATGAATTACGGCGCGTTACCGCCGCGCTGGCAAGAATAGACAGTGGTGATTATGGATACTGCGTTGAGTGCGGTGAAGATATTCCTGAAGCGCGGTTAAAAATTGATATGGCCGCAACACATTGCGTTCCATGCGCTAATGCAGTTTCGAACTAATTAATCTGTAAAATCACATGTATCTTCTTGTCACAGAGCACATAAAATTGTCACAGATCAAATAAATAGTGGTAAGAAAGGGTAAAATAACGCCACCAACAACACAGCTATACCTCACGCTATAACCTCGAGCAGACAAGACTCGAGGAACGTGCTGCCAACATAATCCATGCATACTAAATTTTTACCGCTAATAATATGCGCGTTTGTTGCGATCCCTATTGCAACTCCGGCACTCTCACAGGATACAGATCAGTCCACTGTTATTTATGACGCGGTCTATTTCGCGCAATTCAATCCGGTTTCGCTGGAGGATATGATTCGTAATATTCCGGGTGGCGTGTCGTTGTTGAGTAATGTAGGTCGTCAGAATAACAACCGTGGATTCGGATCCTCGGATTCACCGGTGTTGATTGATGGTCGGCGCATGTCCGGCAAGACCAACGACATGTCGACATTGCTGGCGCGAATTCAGGCCTCTCAGGTCGAGCGAATCGAGTTGATACGTAATAACGCGGAAGGTCTGGATATTCGCAACGAGGGGATAATCTATAATGTAATTCTGCGCGCCGAGGCAGAGAATTCATCATCCAGTTTTTTGGATGTCGGGTTCAATTATGTCAGCGAGACATCGGTGAGACCCGAGATACTGGCTTCGCACAATGGCACACGCGGTGCTCTTGATTACGCTGCCAGTTATGCGTACGACACCCGGTTACGGGTCGGAAAAATTAATGAAAACGTTCTGTCAGCAGACCGCACCCCGCGCGAATTTCGTGCGTTACTTAACAAGGAATATGACGCCGAACATATTTTTACGGGTAACATTGGCTACGAGTTTGAAAATGGTACCCGCGTTCGGTTGAACGCCTTGTATTCTGATAGTGACGAGCGCAAAGATAAACTGGAAGATCAATTCAGTGTTAATGCCGGTGGTGCCCCCTTGGTGCTATTGGCAGTTGAGGATGGTAGATTTCCTGAAGTAGAGACGGAATTTGAATTCGGTGGCGATATAGAATTCGATGTAGGGCAGCTTGGAAGGCTGAAGACGTTGTTTGTGGTGAATCGCACCGACAGTCAGGAAAACATTGCTCAAGATACGATAGAAAACGGCGTTACTGATCGTTTTTTTACCAGCTTCGCCGATTTTGACTCTGGTGAAACGATTGTACGCTCTTCCATGACCAGCACGTTTGGTGAGCATACCCTTGAATACGGTGGGGAAGCCGCCTTTAACACGCTCGATGCATCCTTTTCGTTCAATAGCGATCCGCTGTAGAATGCCATTGTCGAGGAAGACCGCTATGAGCTGTTCGTTACCCACAGCATGTCTCTGAACGATAAACTTAGTTTACAATCCGCGCTCACCGGAGAATTTTCTACCATTTTTCAGAACCGGGACGGCGAAACCAACTCGCGTAGTTTCCAGTTTTTGAAACCGCGCGTTGAATTACGTTACGACTGGACCCAGACCGATCAGTTTCGTTTCTTGGTAGAGCGTACCGCCAGCCAACTCGACCTTAGCGATTTTGTCGCCAGCCGTAACGTTGCCGATGACTTGATAAATTTTGGCAACCCGGATTTGGAACCAGAAACAACATGGACCTCGTCAATCGGTTACGAAAGACGCTTCGCTGACGATGGCGGCTCGCTGGAAATGACGCTGGTGTACGAAAGAATATCCGACCATATCGACAAAATCCTGATTGGAGACGCTGACTCTGGTGTTGGCAATATCGGCTCTGCGGAACGCTTGGGGTTCGATCTGGACCTCAGTACCCGTTTTGGTTTTATCGGTTTTCCATCTGCGG
>JABJKL010000133.1 GCA_018660405.1 Pseudomonadota bacterium
AGGGCGTGATCACGTAGGCGCTCATCAATTTTATCAGCGTCATATTCTTCATTTTGAGCTATCCCAATCACTTGTGCGGTGCCCGTTTTGCCAGCGATGCGGTACGAAGCATCGGCACCAACCGCACGGGCTGTGCCTCGCGCTCCGTGCATAACTTCCTGCATCGCCTCGCTAATCATCACCATGGATTCCGGGTTGCCAAGGCCCACTTGTTGCTTAATCTGAATAGGTAAATCACGAACCGAATCATGATCGGCACCACGAACTGACGTTAGCAACCTCGGCGCAACGCGGGTCCCCTTATTGGCTAGCGTTGCTGCCATAACGGCCAATTGAATCGGAGTCGCTAACATATAGCCCTGACCAATACCGGTAATGACCGTTTCGCCTGGAAACCATACCTCACCCCTCGCCCGCTCCTTCCATTCTCTGGAAGGCACCAAAGCAGTAGGCTCATTTTGCAAGTCAATACCGGTTTGGCGACCGAGGCCAAAATTAGTCATATAATCATGTAGATAATTAATCCCCAGCTGATTAGCCAAAGAGTAAAAGTACACATCACAAGATTGCGCAATCGCGGTTCCAAGCGTCATAGTGCCGTGACCAGCATGGTTCCAACAACGATAACGATGCGAACTACCCGGTAAGGAATACCAGCCTGGACAATATTCCGTATGTGCGGGAGAAAAACCACGTTCGAGCGCCGCGAGACCTACCAAAACTTTGATCGTGGATCCGGGTGCATATCGGCCATTCAAAGCCCGGTTGAGCAGGGGCTTATCCAGGTCATCACGCAACTCACTGTAGCTCTTTTGGCTAATGCCGTTAACAAATAAATTGGGGTCGTACACCGGATTGCTAACGAAAGCCAACACATCACCGGAAGCTGGGTCGAGCGCCACAATCGCCCCTCGATAATCTCCCAGCGCCTTTCTTGCCGCAATCTGTAAATCTATATCCAAACCTAAAATCAGGTCTTCACCATTGACGGGTTCCTGACGTTCCAAAACTCGCACACTCCGCCCATGGGCGGTCGTTTCCACCTGCTCAAAACCTATCTGTCCGCGCAAGCGACTTTCATACATCCCTTCGATGCCTGATCGCCCAATATAACGAATGCCACGATAAACTTCTCGATCGATTTCTGCCAAATCGTCTTGGGATATCCGTCCTACATAGCCCACCGCGTGTAGGGCTTCTCCAGCATACGGATAATTGCGGACTATCTGAACTTTTAGGCTGGCACCGCTAAATCGATGTTGATGCACAGCGTAACGCGCTACTTCCCCTTCATCGAGTTCAAGCTTGAGTGTTTGTGATTCAAATGAAGGCCGTGACTCGACCTGTTCCATGAATCTCTGAACACTCGCCTCATCCAGATATATTAGTCGAGCTATCTGATTCAGCAAGCTTGCCATATCATCAACCTGTGAAGGGATAATTTCTACCGAGTAAACAGGCCTGTTTTCCGCTAACAACCGCCCGTGTCGATCAAATATTTCTCCCCTGGACGGAGGCACTGACTGCAAACGAATTCGATTGTCGTTGGAAAGCGTCGCAAGCCGGTCATACTCATATACCTGTAGATCCCAGGCTCGCCAAAACAGCCCGAAAAACATCAGCAAAATTACACCGGCCGCGATCGACAACCTCCGTCTTGCCAACGCAGTCTCACGTATATAGTCCTTAATTTCTGTAGTGCTCACTTTTTAATTCTAGTGTAGTGTATTAAATCTAGGGCTCAAAAAGGCTCGCTGTCATAGCGAGTTTAGTGCCGCGAAGTGAGAAATAGATCCATGGCCAAACTAGCATATTAGTGATAAGCGGCGCCCAATACCCAAAATCTATGAAAATTTCTTTATCAATACCGAGCAATAAACCTAATAATGACCTTGCTATAAATGTTAGCCCAAACACCATCACCGCTTGTTGAAACAGTGTATACATCCGCATTTGAAAGTTGAGCACGTTAGCAATGTACGCCAGCAACGCATAAACCAAAGCGTGCACGCCGAATGATTCAGCCAACACCACATCAACCACCAAGCCCGTGAGCATCCCAAACACCGGCCCGCAAACTCCAGGAGCGAAAACCGCCCAACCAATCACAACCAAGGCAATCCAATCGGGTCTCCAGACTTCGGCCCATTGCGGGAGCCTCATGACAACGAGCACCATCGCGAAGAAAATAGACACCAATAATGGGGTTTTATTGCTTAGCCTAAATTGTAAACCTGTATTCAATCTTGTGCATCCTGATCGGTCGACGACAACAACAACACATGAGCCAGCTTGTCTAACTCAACGACAGGCTGTGCAGTAACCTCGAGAAATGAATGAGCGGTAGATTCGGAAATACTCTCGACAATCGCTACCGGGTAACCTTCTGGGTAACGCCCCCCCAAGCCCGAGCTGACCAACAAGTCACCTTCATGAATATCACTGTTGCGGGTTAAAAATGGTAGCTTGAGACTATAATTTGAACCACCCTGGCCGATCCCCATGGTGCGAACACCGCTGCGTTCAAACATAAGGGGAATAGCAACGTCACCGTCCGTAAGTAATCTCACCCGTGCACGGTTAACCATAACTTCGGTCACCAAACCTACCAGCCCAACGGCATCGATAGCTACTTGCCCCTCATACACCCCATCTATCAGCCCCCGATCAACAACAATTTGTTGGCGAAAACTACTAACGCTGATATCCATCACACTTGCGTATTTTGTTTCCATCCGTGTCGCCTTGGAGACGCCCAACAAACTACGCAGTTCGTTATTCTCCCGTTCAAGTGCGCCTATTTTGAGCGCTTCCGCGCGCAGACCGGCATATTCAGCCCGCAATTGTTGATAAGCCGCTTCAGTATCTATAGATACTTCAAGTGCCTTATCAACACGCACATACAGCGCGTAAGGAACTTCTGCTACCGTATACACCAACCCAAGGGGAAACGATAACACTGTACGAACGCCAACCAACCAATCCGTTTGTCGGTCGGTGACCAGAATGCTGATAGCCAGGCAGCTAACCACGAACCAACTAGCGGCAGTAGCATTTGCGCCAGACATCATTCTTTGCATCGTGTATTAATGCGGCCAGCAAGCAGGAGCCAACCCGCAGTAAATGGAGCTTAAGCTCACCGCAAATGGAAAGCTCATGTGAACCAGCACTAGACGTTTCTAATCATCGGCAAATACATCTCCCAGCATATCCATGTCTTCCAACGCTCGACCGCAACCTCGCGCAACGCAGGTAAGTGGATCATCTGCAGCGACCACCGGCAGCCCGGTATCATCCATAATACGCCGATCCATGTCGCGCAATAAAGCCCCACCGCCAGCAATCACCATGCCTCGGTCACCTATATCAGCACTTAATTCTGGCGGTGTTTGCTCTAGCGCCCACGAATTGCGCGGGTAATAGCGTCCAGCGGTTCTTTTAGCGCACTGAAGATTTCTTTACTGCTGAGTACCACGCCCTTGGATAAGCCCTCGGACAAATCCCGACCCTTAACCTCGATCTCACGAATCTCAGATTCTTTCCAGGCAGTACCAATGGATTTTTTCACTCTCTCCGCCGTTGCCTCACCGATCAAGACACCATGATTGCGTCGCACATGATTTACGATCGACTCATCGAAAGTATCACCAGCCACGCGAAGTGACGAGCTGTAAACCATACCACCAAGCGACATAACGCCTACTTCCGTAGTCCCACCCCCAATGTCGACAACCATGGATCCAGTAGGCTCTGCCACCGGCAGGTTTGTACCAATGGCAACCGCCATCGGCTCCTCAATCAAGTACACTTCACGCGCACCAGCACTGATAGCTGACTCTTTAATTGCGCGCCGCTCAACCTGCGTAGAACCACACGGCACACATATAATTATTCGCGGACTAGGCCGCATGAACTTGCGCTCCTGAACCTTGCGAATAAAGTACTTCAGCATTTGTTCAGTGACCGTAAAATCAGCAATCACGCCATCTTTCATTGGACGAATCGCCTGTATAGAACCGGGCGTGCGACCCAGCATTTTCTTGGCGTCTGCGCCTACTGCCAGGATGGTCTTACCACCACGACCATGGGGATCATAACGAATGGCGACCACCGACGGCTCATTCAGGATAATGCCTCGTTCTTTTACATATATCAGCGTATTTGCCGTACCAAGATCAATTGCCAGATCATTGGAAAACATTCC
>JABJKL010000189.1 GCA_018660405.1 Pseudomonadota bacterium
ATGGTGATCAAAACGATGTTCGACAGTATAGTGCGTAACCGCCTCTTTACCCCCTGGACGCACGGCCATGCGAATACGATTTGCGGGGTCCCGTGCGATCGGTTGATCAATTTTTCCACCCGCGATTACTCTTCCCCGAACGAGTGCCAAATACTCACGTTGAACCTCGTGTCGCGACAATTGATCCACCAAAACCAATCGACTTTGCTCCGTTTTTGCGGCCACCATCAAACCCGATGTACCTTTATCGAGGCGGTGCACTATGCCGGCTCTCGGTAACAGAGCTAGCGTTTCGTTATGCGCCAGCAGACCATTCATCAGGGTGCCCGTAGCATTACCTGCACCAGGATGAACCACGAGCCCTGCTGGCTTATTCAGCACAATACAATCATCATCTTCATGGAGTATATCCAAATCCATTGGTTCTGGTTCATCCGCAAGCGGCTGTTCATCCGGAATTACCAGCTCCACCACTTCACCACCAAATACTTTGTCGCGCACTCGCGGCAATTCTTCATCCAGTGTCACCAGCCCCCGCTCAATCAAGCTCTGAATTCGTCCGCGCGAGCAACCCTCTACCAGACTAGCCAGCACCTTATCCAAACGCTCACCCGACGCTTGTTCAGGAATAATTACCTGCGTTGTACCTTGCATTATTAATAATTCTCTTGTGATTCAGTTTCACGAGTCGCTATTTCGAGGTATCCTAGCGGTGTGTATTAAATATCGATTTTTCCTCGCAAATCTCCGGGCTATGAAAACACAGAAACCCACACTCACCAAACTCATCTTGCTGTTCTGCTTACCCTTGATCTTGGTCAGATGTGGAGACAGCTCAGTTAATCTTCGCGAAGCAGATCAGTGGAGTGATCAGCAGTTTTATGAAAATGCCAAGACCTCGCTAGACGAGGAAGATTATCGTCAAGCGATTGTGATTTATCAAGCGCTTGCCGCGCGCTTCCCATATGGAAATTATGCTGAGCAAGCGCAGCTAGAGTTAATCTATGCGCACTACAAAGCGAACAATTTAGAGGCGGCAATCTCTGCCGCTGACCAGTTTGTTACTACCAACCCGACGCATGTTAACATCGACTACGCATACTATTTGAAAGGCTTGGTCTCGTTTGAAGAAGAACGTTCGTTTACGGAACGACTAACCAAGGGTGGTGATGCTCAACAGCAGGACGTCAAGCCGTTAAGAGACTCTTACGCGGCCTTCAAAGAAATGATCGACCGTTACCCAAATAGCCGTTATGTATCCGACGCAACGCAGCGTATGGCTTATCTGCTAAATGAGCTCGCCAGTTACGAAGTAAGTATTGCAGAGTATTATTTTTCTCGAGAAGCCTATGTGGCCGCTTTAAATCGTTGTCGAACAGTCGTTAAGGATTATCAGCAAACCGCTGCTGTTGAAGATGCACTAGGAATTATGATTGCCACCTACACAAGGATGGGGATGAGTGATCTGGCGACAGATTCCCGACAGGTTTTAACACAGAACTTTCCATCGAGTGCCTATCTTGAGCAAAGCAATTCTGAGATAGCCCGTCGTGGGTTTTTCTCACGCCTTCTGCGTAGAGGAAACACACAATCCAACGACCGCAGAGTGACCGCCACAGATACGGCAGCATCTAACGTTGCGGTAGATGACGATCGTCCGGGCTTTTTTGGCCGTTTATTCGGCCGGGACAGCAACGATTAGACAGCGGTAACCAGCGTGTGAGAATGGCCCCTGGAACTCCTGCAATTTAACCCTTGGGGACAACCTTTTTAAAACCCGATGTAATGGGGTAACGTCGGTCTCGCCCAAATGCACGGCGTGAAATCCGCACACCTGGTGCAGCTTGCCGTCGCTTGTATTCATTGCGATCAACCATATTAACAACCTGATAAACCACATCTGCTGTATATCCCGCCTCCACTATTAGCCGCGGTGATACATCATCCTCAATATATAGCTGAAGAATAGCGTCGAGCACTTCATAAGGTGGCAGGCTGTCTTCATCGAGCTGATCCGGTGCTAATTCAGCACTCGGCGGTCTCGTTATTACTCGCTCGGGAATCACTTGCGAAAGACCGTTCCGGTATTTTGCCAGCTCATAAACCAACGTTTTAGGAACATCCTTGATGGCTGAATACCCACCTACCATATCACCGTACAACGTAGCGTAGCCCACCGCCATTTCACTCTTGTTGCCAGTGGTAAGCACCATATCGCCATTCTTGTTCGACAAGGCCATGAGTATTAAACCTCGACAACGAGCTTGAATATTTTGTTCG
>JABJKL010000234.1 GCA_018660405.1 Pseudomonadota bacterium
CGCAACTGATTGTCAATACGCCGGGACTCGTGACGTTCAGTACCGATTACATACAATCCTCCGGCATCCAGCACTTGCTGATGTCGCACTTCCCATTGCTCTCGCAACTGGTTGTGTTGCGCCGCATCGACACTTAATAACTCCCGTTCCAGATTCCCGCCCAGCACAATATCAGTACCACGGCCCGCCATATTGGTCGCTATGGTTACCGAGCCGGGGGCACCCGCTTGAGCAATAATATCGGCTTCACGCTCGTGCTGTTTCGCGTTCAATACCTCGTGCTTCAAACCCGCCTTGTTTAACGCATTGGAAAGTAGTTCCGATACTTCGATTGATGCTGTACCCAGCAAGACTGGCTGTTTCGCTTCACTTCGCCCTATAACGTCTTCAACGATCGCATCAAACTTCTCAGCCATAGACCGATAAATTAGATCCGGGAGATCTTCCCGTACCATGTCCATATGGGTTGGAATGACGACCACTTCCAGGCCGTAAATCTGATGAAATTCTGGTGCCTCGGTATCTGCCGTTCCGGTCATTCCAGAAAGCTTGCCGTATAAGCGAAAATAGTTTTGAAAAGTAATCGATGCCAAAGTCTGGTTTTCTTGTTGGACAGCAACGCCCTCTTTGGCTTCCACCGCTTGATGCAAACCGTCTGACCATCGTCTGCCAGACATCATACGGCCAGTAAATTCGTCAATAATAACAATCTGGCCTTCACTAACGATGTAATCGACATCTTTTTGAAACAGGTTGTGTGCTCGTATTGCAGCATACAAATGGTGGAGCAAGGATATGCTACCAACATTGTAAAGACTGGCCCCATCTGGCAACAAGCCCATACTTTCGAGCAATTGTTCAGCTTTCTCATGACCCTCTTCGGTCAAATAAGCCTGGCGGCCTTTTTCATCAACTGAAAAATCTCCCGGACCATCTTCCTCCTCTTGCTTGACCAGTTTCGGGATGACCTTATCTATTTTCTGGTAAAGGTCGGTACTGGTATCTGCAGGACCGGAAATTATAAGCGGGGTTCGCGCCTCATCAATCAGGATCGAGTCAACCTCGTCAACAATAGCGAAACCCAAACCTCGTTGCGCACAATCCTCAACGGAAAAAGCCATATTATCGCGCAAATAGTCGAAACCAAACTCGTTATTGGTGCCGTACACGATGTCACAAGCGTAGGCCGAACGCTTCTCATCAGGGGTCTGCCCTGACTTAACAACGCCTACACTTAAACCAAGGGCGTTATATACAGCCGACATCCAATCAGCATCTCGCTGAGCCAGATAATCATTCACAGTGACCACATGCACCGACTTTCCAGAAAGTGAGTTTAGGTAAGCAGGAAGGGTTGCCATTAAGGTCTTTCCCTCACCGGTGCGCATCTCAGAAATTTTACCGCTGTTGAGTACCAAGCCACCCACTAACTGAACATCAAACGGCCGCATCCCCAATGATCGCTTTGAGGCTTCTCTTGCCACCGCAAAGGCTTCCACCAAAATATCATCAAGGGATTCATTGTTGGAAACACGCGCCCGAAAATCTTCCGTACAAGCCTTCAGTTCCCCGTCAGACAAGGCCTCAAACTTTTCTTCCAGCGCGTTGATCTGACTAATTGTTTTGTCAAAACCCTTTATCAACCGATCATTACGGCTGCCGACAAATTTCTTAATTATTTTGGAAAGCATATCCGTTTAAAACCGTGAGTGATGCCGTCATCGCAATTGAATTACGGTAGGCAATGGAATATCTATGCTGGAACCTCTATCAACAGATAGGAATGGTAACCGTCCGTGAATGGTTCCACAACGAAAAACCCGTGTATATTAGCGACTCTTCAGTCAGTGAATCTCAATCAAGTTTTGCTTTTTATATACTGATAGGGGTTAACGGTCTTACCTGATTGCTTAACTTCGAAGTGCACATGTGGGCCAGTAGACCTGCCAGTGCTGCCCAATATGGCTATGACTTGCCCCTTGCGCACAGTATCTCCGATCTCTACCAGATTTTCCATATTGTGGCTATATTGCGTCGCCACCCCATCTCCATGATTTAATTCTACGGTCCATCCATAATTACCAGAATATCCAGACTGAGAAACAACCCCATCTGCGACGGCAACAATATCAGCACCCTTGCGGCCAGGAACGTCTATACCCCGATGAAACTGGCGCTTACCGGTCACAGGATTAGTGCGACTACCATAAGCGGAGGATATCCAACCATTTGCCACCGGCCAGCCGGAAGGTTCCCTGCTCTGCGAACCCACATTATCGCTTAGCAAGTAGCCTAATGCTTCGTACTGCCTTGCATTGGCAAAAATACTTCTCTCAAACCGACGAAGCTGGGCAAGTAAACCTTTTTCGGAAACACTAGCCAAATCTGGAGAGGCGCCACCTACGCCCGGCTCATCGTCAAACTGAAACGCAGCTATATCAAGACCGACCTGTTCTGCCAATCGTTCTGCAACCGCCTCTATGCGAGATACTTGCGCCTGAAAGGTGCCCATTCTTTTCGCATAAGCATTGAGTGTCTGCTCAGCTTCCTCACGCAACAAACTTAACTGCTGCTGATACTCTACCAGCCCCTGGGGCGCATCTTCCAAGGCTACCAAATAGCGGGAGTTGTACCACAGACCACTCGCAGCCAGCCCGACTAAACAAGGTAATGTAAACAAACTCACCAGAATGAGTTTTATCTGTCTGGCACTGAAGTTAAACGTCTTCGGTTTACTTCGTGTATCTTTTATAACTATTAGTTTCAAAATTATACCAATCGTATTATCGTTGAATCATTATCGCAGCTTCGTTAATAATCCCAGCGCCTTTATGCGTAGCCATTATTTATACATAACAGCTTCATACATAACAGACTCATGCATATTCAGCACAAAGCTGGCGATGTTAGATTAACATGCTGTGACTGCCGCTGAACTTAATCATTTTATTTCACTTATCCAACGCACAGGATAAATTACAAAACGTGTCAAAAAAAGCAATTCGGAATATTACATCGCTATTGGACGATTTACCAGTTGCGCACAAGCTACAAATCTCGTCCAAAACTATATCCCCAATAACGCGTAAATGGGTTGAGCTACTAAACGAACCCATAAGAGACCACTCAGAACCCACTCATTTCGAAGGCGAGACGCTTACTGTTGCGGTCGACGGCCCCGTCTGGGCGACAGAATTGCGTCACAACACGCCAAGCTTTCTACGCAAACTACATATGCTTGGATACCCACAAATCAGTCAGATTAAAATTATCACCAAACCACAAAACATTGGACCCAACCGACAGCAACCCGTTGTAAGACCAGCGGTTGATGATGACGTGCTAGAAGGGCTCTCGCGTAGCGCTGAACACGTGGAAGAGAAAGCGTTAGCAAAAGCTATAACAAGCCTTGCGCAGGTACTGAAACGAAAATCGAAATAAAGTTTAAGGAACCTCTGATTTATTCTGGACGATGTAGATTGCGTTCAAAATGTTCAGATTTGAGGCGCGAATCGCACGTAATAGCAGGCTATTGCGAAGATTTGCAACAAAAAAGCTGGGCGTTTTGAGCGTAATATACGATTTCAGGAATAGATCAGGGGTTCCTTTATGTAGCCTGTGCGCTCGCAAGTTTCATAAACGATATTGGTGCTTCTTTGGGATCATCAAAAGTCACTAATTCCCACGCAGAATCATCCGCCAATAATGTTCTTAGCAACTTATTATTGAGCGCATGACCTGATTTATGGGCACTGAATTCTCCAATCATCGGGTGTCCAAGCAAGTATAAATCGCCAATTGCATCCAGGATTTTATGCTTAACAAATTCGTCTTCGTAACGCAGCCCATTGTTATTTAGTATGTTGAAACCATCCATTACAATCGCATTGTCCTGACTGCCGCCGAGCGCGAGCCCACGCTCACGCAATGCCTCGACTTCATGCATGAAACCGAAGGTTCGGGCACGGCTAACTTCCTTTACAAATGACGTGGTCGAGAAATCGACAACGGCATGCTGTGGCGATTTAACAAAAACGGGATGATCAAAGTCTATTGAAAAAGCAACCTTAAACCCTTCAAACGGTTTAAATTCCGCCCACTTGTCACCTTCCTCCACCTTTATATTCTTGCGCACACGCAGAAAAGTTTTCGCGGCTTTTTGCTCGACGACGCCAGCACTCTGAATCAAAAAAACAAACGGGCCGGCACTACCATCCATTATAGGCACTTCAGGTTCAGTCAGTTCAACGAAAACATTATCGACACCTAAACCTGCAAGCGCCGACATCAGATGCTCCACCGTAGAAATGGTCACATCGCCATTATGCAACGCTGTGGACAAACGCGTATCACCAACAAATTCCGGTTTGGCTGGAAGCTCGATAACGGGATCAAGATCAACGCGCCTGAAAATTATTCCGGTATTTACAGGCGCTGGACGCAAAGTAAGGTAGACCTTCTTACCCGTGTGTAGACCAATGCCTGTCGCACGAATTACGTTTTTCAGCGTGCGTTGATTAATCATATCTTTGCGATGAATGGGCGCTTTGCGATGACTGGACTTGTGATGACATATGCTGCGGATACGGGTTAATTCATAAGGTCTTGGTGAGTCGCCGGTAACTACCTACATTAGCATCAGCTTGGAACGAGGCACTACCCGCTAGTTATCTTATTTTTCACTCTCTGACGCGGTCTATCAGAAACAGCAAACTGGCCTTCATATAGCCCTAGGTATAACCTTAGCATAACCACCGTCTGCAAATTTATTAGTAGTTTGAAAACCTTGTGCGGCGCGGCTATGCGGCAAATACTACACCAAACGGGAGAGTAAGTGTAGTTCCGCCAACTAACCATTACGCCGACAAACAATCACAATCATCCAATCAGTCTGCTTGACGACGTAGAAAAGTGGGAATATCCAACTCATCAGCGTCCTCAAGACTGGAACGTGCATCGTAGCTCGCCCGCCGGTGATAGAGCATATCTTCGTCGCTTATATCTGGCCCATTAACGGTACGCTGCACCGGTTGCACCACTTTATAAGGTTTTTCTTGTCCGCTACCAGCGGCCGAATTTTGCTCTAGCCCGGTCGCAACCATGGTTACTCTTAGATTATTACCGAGACTGCTATCAATCGCCGTGCCAATGACCACGGTCGCATCGTCAGAGGCAATGTCTCTAATAATGGTTCCAATCTCACCAAACTCACCGATTGACAGATCGGGTCCGGCGGTAACATTGACCAAAATACCTCTCGCACCCGAAACATGGGTTTTCTCTAACAAGGGACTGCTTAAAGCCCTCTTTGCTGCATCAAGTGCGCGATTTGGACCACTCGCTATTGCGGAGCCCATCATTGCTTGACCCATTTCAGACATCACGGTTCTAACGTCGGCAAAATCAACATTAATTAGGCCTGGCCGCGTAATCAACTCAGATATGCCCTGCACGGCACTTCGAAGCACGTCATTAGCTTCGCCAAAAGCATCCTGTAGACTTGCATCTTTGCCCATCACATCCATTAAGCGCTGATTTGGAATGGTGATTAGGGAATCAACGCTCTGCGCGAGCGCTTCAAGACCTTGCTGTGCGATTTTTGCGCGACGACTGCCTTCAAAGTCAAAAGGTTTGGTCACAACGGCAACTGATAAAGCGCCCAATTCACGCGCTATTTCAGCAACGACAGGAGCACCACCGGTTCCAGTACCACCGCCCATTCCAGCCGTTATAAAGACCATATCAGCACCCGCTAGCGCATCTGCAATGCGCTCGCGATCCTCAATAGCCGCCTGACGACCCACTTCGGGGTCCGCACCAGCGCCAAGGCCTTTGGTTAAGGTGGCACCTAACTGCAACACTGTATGCGCTTTAGTACTCTGTAAGGCCTGCGCATCAGTGTTAGCGAGTATAAAGTCGACACCTTCCAACTCGGCATCAACCATATAATTGACGGCGTTCCCTCCACCTCCGCCAACGCCAACGACCTTGATCACGGCCTGCTGGTCTACTGCATCCAATAACTCGATCATTTTGTGTCTCCCGCTTTAAAACAAGTTGTAAAACAAATTAGGCGTGTGCCCGTTAAATTTAAAAATTAGTTTCAAACCAACTGCGCATACGCGACCAAATTGGTTCCTTATTCGCACTACCAGAAGTGCCTAATGTTCCCCGCCCCCTATTCAACAAACCAAACTGAATTAATCCCACACCAGTAGCATAGATGGGGTTCTTAACTGTTTCGCTCTGACCGCCTACGTTTTTGGGTATGCCGATCCGTACTGGCGCATGGAAAACCTCCTCCGCCAATTCAACCATACCTTCCATTTTCGAACTGCCGCCCGTCAAAACAATTCCGGAACTAACCAGTTCTTCAAATCCACTACGCCGCAATTCATGCAGCACCAATTCGTACAACTCTTCGATTCTAGGTTCTATGACCTCCGCCAGAGTTTGTCGTGACAGTTTTCTTTCGGGACGGTCGCCGACACTTGGCACTTCTATCATTTGGCCGCTATCCGCCAGCTGCCGCAAAGCGCAACCGTATTGTTTCTTCAACTCTTCAGCCGACTTGGTCGGCGTTCGTAGCGCAATAGCGATATCATTAGTAACTTGATCTCCGGCAACCGGAATCACAGCGGTATGCTTAATGGAGCCTTCGGTATATACGGCAATATCTGAAGTGCCACCGCCAATGTCTACAAGGCATACGCCAAGCTCCTTCTCATCCTCAGTCAACACAGACTGACTGGAGGCTAGTTGTTCCAGGACGATGTCGTCAACTTCCAAGCCGACCCGGCGGATACACTTAATAATATTCTGCGCCGCACTGACCGACCCCGTAACCATATGAACCTTGGCTTCTAAACGAACGCCGCACATGCCAATGGGCTCTCGAATTCCTTCCTGTCCGTCGATAATGTATTCCTGCGGCAAGATGTGCAGTATCTTTTGGTCATTAGGAATGGCAACGGCACGAGCCGCTTCGATCACTCTATCAACGTCGCCTTGAGTAACCTCACCGTCATGAACCGCGACCACTCCATGTGAATTAAAGCTGCTGATGTGCGCACCGGCAATGCCTGCGTAAACCGATACGATTTCGCAGCCAGTCATTAACTCTGCTTCCTCTATAGCTCGTTGAATAGAGGTGACGGTGGACTCGATATTTGCAACAACACCTTTACGCATGCCCTTCGCTACGTGGCTGCCGCTGCCAATGATTTCAATCTCGCCATCAGGAGATACTTCACCAACAATCGCCAAAACTTTCGATGTCCCTATATCCAGGCCCACTACCAAGTTGTCGTCTTC
>JABJKL010000114.1 GCA_018660405.1 Pseudomonadota bacterium
TACACCCGATTCATGCTGTTTGATAGATCCGATGATTTGTTCTTCTGTATATCTTTTTTGCTTCATGTTGAGATCTCCTAAATACTAGGTTAATTGGAAATCTCATCCTTGTCATGGTGTTAATATCGGGGGAAAGGTCAACCTAAGCAACGAGTCCAATACACTTCACCGATAAATTTATTTCTATTCACTCGAAACTGAACAGTTGCTGCGTTAGAGTTGCGCGCTGACAAAATCAAATCAATAAGGTCTTTCATTGGATCTACAAGGAATTCAAAATGGTAAAGCACATAGTCTTTTTTCGATTTAAAGAGCACGCGGCAGGGCAGACCAAACAGCAGAATATGCTGGACGTAAAACAACGCCTGGAAGCGTTGGGCGGCTTACCCGGTGTAGTAAAAATAGAAGTTGGCTTTGACGTGCTGGAAGGCGATGCTTCGTGTGATGTGGCTTTGTATTCCGAGTTTGACGATCAGGTGGCTCTGGATGGGTATCAACAGAACCCCGACCATATGGCGGTCAAAGAGCTTCTCGGTGAAGTGACTGAAGAGCGTTATGTGGTGGATTACAGTATCTGATTAAAACTGCGGGTGATTTTGTAGCCAAAACCACTGATAATACGGCGCAATCCACCCAACCATCTAGTCCACTTAGTTCACTACAGATAAAACATTAAATGAATATTGGCGTAATAGGCACGGGCTACGTTGGCCTGGTTACTGGCACTTGTTTTGCGGATGTCGGCAACCAGGTAATTTGTGTCGACAATAATAAAGATAAAGTCGCGGATCTGAATCGTGGGAAGTTGCCTATTTATGAACCCGGGCTGGCCAGTTTGGTGGCCGAGAACGAAGCGGCGGGCCGGCTTATTTTTACCACAGACATCGCCCGGGCCGTACAAGAATGTGAAGTGTTATTCATCGCCGTGGGCACACCACCGGATGAAGACGGTTCGGCCGACCTCCGCCATGTGCTGGGAGTTGCTAGCGAAATTGGCGAACATGTTAATGATTATCGAGTCATTGTTACCAAGTCGACTGTACCTGTGGGTACGGCGGAGAAAGTAAGTGCGGCTATCGCCAGAAAATTAAAGGGGCGCTCAGCGGATGTTCAGTACGCTGTCGCCTCGAACCCTGAGTTCCTCAAGGAAGGCGCGGCAATTGACGATTTTATGAAACCCGACCGCATTATCGTTGGCGTTGAAGATGATCGGGCTATTGAATTGATGCGCGAGCTTTATGCGCCGTTTAACCGAAACCGCGAGCGCCTTGTGTTTATGGATATTCCGTCTGCGGAACTGACCAAATATGCCGCGAACGCGATGTTGGCGACAAAAATATCGTTTATGAATGAGTTGTCGAATATAGCGGATAAATTGGGTGCGGATATTGAGCTGGTACGTCACGGTATTGGTTCAGACCCACGCATTGGCTACCAGTTTATTTATCCGGGCTGTGGTTATGGTGGTTCGTGCTTCCCCAAGGACGTGCAAGCACTGTTTCGTACCGCGGGTGATGTTGGCTACAACGCCCGCATTTTGCGTGCGGTTGAAGATGTGAACGCAGACCAAAAGTATCTATTATTGAACAAGATCGATGCCGCGTACGCCGACCGTGAAGACGGTATTGGCGGTATTAAAGGTAAAACCTTTGCTTTGTGGGGTTTGTCGTTTAAGCCGGGCACCGACGATATGCGCGAGGCACCCAGCCGTGTGATCATCGAGGGGTTATGGGAACGCGGAGCCTCAGTGCGCGCTTATGACCCGGTGGCGATGGAAGAAGCTGGCCGAATTTATGGCGAGCGGGATGATCTAAGTCTGGCTAACACCGAGAATGATGCCTTGCAGGGTGCTGATGCGCTGGTGATTGTGACTGAATGGAAGAGTTTTCGCAGCCCTGATTTTGCGCTAATGAGTGAGGCCTTGAGCGACAAGTTGGTTTTTGATGGGCGCAATTTGTATGAACCCGCGACCGTTGCTGCACACGGCTTGCAGTATCACAGTATTGGGCGAAGGTCTTCATAATATGAAATTGCCGAACTTTAGTAATACCCGGGTGCTTGTGGTGGGTGATGTGATGTTGGATCGTTATTGGTTGGGCGATGTGCACCGGGTATCCCCGGAAGCGCCGGTACCGGTGGTTGCTGTCGCTGAACAAACCGCCCGTGCGGGCGGTGCGGCCAATGTGGCGAAAAATATTGTGGGCTTGTCCGCTCAGGCTAGCTTGCTGTGTATTTCCGGAGACGATTCCGCCGCAGATGAGTTGGATAGTTTGCTCAGGATGGCAGATGTTGACGTTACGCGGGTGTGCGACCCAGACACAAAAACTACCGAAAAGCTCAGGGTGCTGGCACGCAATCAGCAATTGATTCGACTCGATTTTGATCACCAACCTGGCGCTGCTGCGCTGAATGATTTGGATAAAAAGTTTCTGGATTTATTGGATGCTTGTGACGTGCTGGTGCTATCTGATTACGGCAAGGGTGCTTTGGGCCGTGTGGAGAGCCTGATAGAAGTTGCAAATACTACTGGCAAACCGATCGTGGTCGACCCGAAGGGCAACGATTTTAGTCGCTATCGAAACGCCACAATCGTTACGCCAAATTGGAATGAATTTGTTGCGGTGGTCGGAACTTGTCATTCGGAACTACAGTTCCATGATTGTGCGCAGGAGCTCCGCTCATCGTTGAATCTTCAAATGTTGTTGGTTACTCGTGGCGATAAAGGTATGACTCTGTTTCGTGAAGGTAGCGCGGCTTCTGATGTGCCTGCAAAGACAACCGAGGTCTTTGACGTTAGTGGCGCGGGCGATACGGTTGTCGCAAGCTTCGCTTTGGCCCTGGCAACTGGAATGAGCGATAATGATAGTTTGCATTTCGCCAATGCTGCCGCGGGTGTTGTGGTACGAAAAATAGGCACCGCGACAGTGTCACTGGTTGAGATTAATGCTGCCTTGGCGGCATCTCAGGGAAAGGACTAAGGACAATACAGTGATTGTTGTTACCGGCGGTGTGGGTTTTATAGGATCGAACCTTGTTAAGGCGCTCAATCATCAGGGCATGGATAACATCCTGGTGGTCGATGACCTGTCAGAAGGCGACAAAGTGGGCAATCTGGCGGGTTGCGACATTGTCGACTTTGTCGACAAACAAAATTTCATTCAGAAAATAATTGCGCGTGATGAGTTTGAAGGGCTGGATGCGATCTTTCATCAGGGCGCTTGCTCCGACACGATGGAATCGGACGGCCGCTACATGATGCAAACCAATTACGAGTATTCCAAAACCCTGCTCGAGTGCGCCAGTAACCGGAGCGTTCCATTTATTTATGCGTCTTCAGCGTCCGTTTATGGTGATGGCGACACCTTTATCGAAGATCCGGAGTTTGAAAAAGCACTTAACGTCTATGCGTATTCGAAATTACTGTTCGACCGCTATGTTCGGCGCCACCAAAACAGTTTGGAGTGCCAAACGGTGGGGCTACGGTACTTTAATGTTTATGGGCCCGGTGAATCGCACAAAGGCCGTATGGCGAGCGTCGCCTGGCACTTTTTTCAACAGTACGACGAACAGGGCTACGTGAACCTGTTTGAAGGCAGCGGCGGATACGCAGATGGTGAGCAATTACGGGATTTTGTGTTTATAGATGATGTAACCAAGATAAATATGCATTTTTTATCGCACCCGGAAATTTCCGGAATCTTTAATGTGGGTACCGGGAGAGCACAAAGTTTTAACGAGGTTGCGACTGCGGTGCTAAACACTTTGAGCGGCGAGCAGCGAACGATTGCCGAATGGGTGAAAAAGGACATGATTCGTTACATTCCCTTCCCCGGGCAATTGGAAGGTAAATATCAAAGTTACACCCAGGCCGATCTGGATAATCTAACCGTACAGGGTGAGTATTCCGCGCCATTTGCGGATGTGGATGCAGGAGTGTCGGCGTATATGGCGAGCCTTAAAGCTTAGTTCGAAAGGCTATTCAATTCTCTAGTCCAAAGCGTTTTTGAGTGGTAGTCCCAAAATGTGCTCGTAAATGGATGCGGGTTGTCAGGGAACAACCACGGTTTGTATTGAGGTTTTGCAAAATGAACAATGAAGGGATTATGTACAAGCTTGTCGTATTCAGGGTACAAATTAACATCCTGTTCCCAGACATTAAATAGAGCCCCAGGCAACTGATTCCAGCGAGGATCAAGCTCGCCCCATTCCCCCGCAAATAAATGATTGAATACATCTTGATCATACCAAACGCATAATTCCTTATTTTCCTTCGCGAAACGTAGTGCTTGTGTTGATAGTGATTCAGCACGCCATTTTTTCACGTTCATTAAGAAAACGCCGCTATTTAGATAGTGTTTGCTCAAATTAATGTGATCGACTGCCAATAACGGTTTCCCATTCATGGGCGTTGCCCATAGATTTGCTATGTCTGCGAGCACGATTAAATCTGCATCTAAATAAATGATCTTATCAACTGATTTCGGAACTACTTCTGGTATTAGGAGTTTCAGATAGGCTGCCGCAGAAACGTGTTCAGTTGTATGTACGTCACCGATTCGATCCGCACTAATTGGGTACCAATAAAGTGAATATTGCTTATCTACCAATGTCGATAAGGAGGATTCGAAGATATTACGACTTCGAACATCAAAGTGGGTATGAATGATATGGAAGTCGATATGTTGCGTCGATTTACAGTTTAGAAGCAGAGACATCGACGCAACGGTAAGAGGCATTGCGAATTTATCGTCGACGCAAAACGCAATAGAAATATTATCACTCATTCGTTGGTTTCATAATCTGCCGAGAGAGGTCAGATTAATGCTGATAGCAGGAATTGAATCGATCCAGTGCTCTGGCTTAAAGAGTATAGGAAGTATAAACGCCTTATTCTCAAAAATCACAAAGCATCAAAATCCCAAAAACCTCGTACCGATTTAGCTACATGGTCACAACAACGCGGTTAGCACTGTTTGCAGGGGAGCCTTTTTAAAGGCTGCTAGCTGCGATTTCAACTGGTCGACGCAACACCTAAACTCTAACTATAGAGAAGAGGGTGTTAAAAATGAAGCAACGACCGAGGATTTACTACACGGAAGCTGACAAAGCATTGATGTGGGATCGTTGGCAGAAAGGCGATTCA